>NZ_SMKS01000099.1:0-14882 GCF_004348435.1 Saccharopolyspora terrae
CTGAGGCCTTTGGTGGTATCGGTTGATCTTGGTCGACAACCCTTCTACCAGGGGCCTCACCATGCCCAGCGCCGCCCCGCTCCAAGTTCATCCCCACCGAATCCGGAAATCCTTACGCCCCAACACGATCCGATCAGGATGAAAAGACCTCACTATCCGCTACGTGGGGCGCTTCCGGGGCAGCTTCCGTGCTGGTGGCGCTGTGACCAAGCGCCGTGTTTCTCGCTGTGCGCGCCGCTGGCACATCCACAATCTCTCCGGGCATCTCTGATGCTGGACGGGCCTCGGCAGGGGCGGCCGGATACGGCTGCGCTAATCCGGCCTCGTATGCCTTATGAATGGTCGTGTCTGTTGCACTCGCGCGGTTCCGTTTGAGCGCTTGGTTGAGCAGTTCGACCGATAGCAGGAGCGCAAGTGGTGGGCAGGCGGTTGCGGCGATGGAGAAGGCGTTGAGCTCGGGTGCGGAGGCGATATTAACGCACAGAGACAGTCCGATTCCGAGTGTAAACGCTAAACGATGTCTCGTAACCCGGTGATCTTGTGGGCGGGTGCGTGGTTGATCATGTGCTGATGCAGGTGATCTCGGCGGCACGGTCGGACTGGATTGCCCCGTTCACGGGCTTGGAGCCCCGGCAGTTTCGGAAGCTGGTGGCGGTGGTGGCTCGGCGTGGTGGGGAAGCGATCGCGGACGGTCGTCCTGGCCGGCAGTGGCGGCTGCGGCTGGAGGATCGGGTGTTGTTGGTGGCGGTGTATTGGCGGACGAACCTGACGATGCGCCAGATCGGCCCGTTGTTCGGGGTCTCGCACTCGGCCGCGCACCGCGTGGTTGACACCCTCGGTCCGCTGCTGGCCTTGGCTCCGGTGCGCAAGCGCCGGGTCGATGCGGTGGCGATCGTGGATGGGACTTTGGTGCCCACCCGTGATCGACGTCTGGCCGCACCGTCGAAGAACTATCGCTACTCGGCGAATCTGCAGGTCGCCATCGACGCCGATAGCCGCCTTGTGGTCGCCATCGGTGACCCGCAGCCGGGCAACCGCAACGACTGCACGGTGTATCGAGAATCCGGGATCGACCGAGAACTCGCCGGGCGGGCGGTGATGGCCGATGGCGGCTACCAGGGCAACACCGGCGTGATCATGCCCTACCGCAAGCGATCCGGCGGCCAGCCGCTGCCGGACTGGCAGGAAGAGCTCAACGCCACCCACCGCAAGGTTCGTGCTCGCGTGGAACACGCACTGGCCGGGTTGAAGTGCTGGAAGATCCTGCGCGACTACCGCCGCGAGGCCAGCACACTGGCCACCACCGCCTCCGGCATCGCCCATCTCCGCAACCTCGCCCTCGACGCCTAACCAAAGACCCCACGCCCCAACCAGAAGATCAGTTACGAGACAGCGCTTACGACCTCGTGCATGGTTAGTGATGACGCGCGTTGGGGTGTAATGCGGTCTTGGTTCACATCGCCGCGGCTGTCAGTGCGGCGATGGGCTTGCGTTGTGGACGGTCGATACGTTGGTGGTCCGACAGCAGTCCAGCCACTGCGCGGACGGTGTCGTCGAGGTTGTCCCGGCGTCCGAGATGGCGAGCCAGGCTGCGCCAGTTCTTCAGATGGGCAATGCCATGTTCCACCCGCACTCGCCGTCTAGCGTAGGATTTCCGTTGCTCTGCACGAAGTTCGGCGATGCCGGGCATACGCGCCAGTCGCTTCTTGTGATGCCTCAATGTCGGGGTGAGCACCTGACCACAGGTCTGCGCACCGAGGCCTTGGTAGCCAGCGTCAGTCAGGATTTCGACTGCCATGGTGTGCTCAAGCCAGTCAGGGACTCCGGCCTGCCGGGCTTGGGTGATGTCAGCGGTGCTACCCCGGGCCGTGGCCCCGCAGAACAACACGCGTCCCTGCGCATCAGTGATCATCAGCGCTTTCATGGCGTTTTGGCGGGACTTGCCGGAGATGAACTGGTGCCGACCCGCCCGTTTGATGGTGGGTCGGCGCACCCGGATCTCGGTGGCGTCCATCAGTGCGGTCTGCCGCACGGTGTCGAGGTAGGCGACGACATCGGCCACCGTGCGCAACCGAATTCCCTGCTCCACGCGGCAACCGCGATCGGCTAACAGCGGCCGGATTTCGTGAATTGCCCGTGTGATCGTCGAACGGTCGACGCCGAACCATGCCGCCAGCACATCATGGGTGCTGCCATGCCGCAGATGCACAAGCGTGGCCAACAGCCGATCCACGAACACCAGCTTGTACTTCGCCCCCGCACCCGGCGCCCGCCGCCACGGACGCTCAGAGAGCCGGGCATCCTGGCGGGCCTGCCACACCGGGCCCACCTCCGCCACTAACTCGGCGATGACCTGCTCAGATAACCCGGTCACCCGACGACTCGACAACACCCCAGCACGACCCACACCAAGATCATCCCAGTTGAGGTCACTAACCATGCACGAGGTCGTTAGACGTGACGAAACGTGCTCTTGAAGAATGGGCTGGAGCTCGTCACGCTTATCCGATCTTGGAGGAGGTCGGCGGGTCGACAGGGCCGCGCAAGTCCTCGGGGTGAGCTTCTGCGAGGGGCTTGACGTCCGCCCCGGGCAGAAGGCCTTGCCCGCCGCGTCGAGCAGTTCGCGGCCCATGTCCGGGGTTCACGCGTTGAGGGCGTGCGGGCGGTTGAGCTCAATGTGGGCCAGCCCGCCTGTCACCGATTACGTGATGTCCGCGTATCCGGCGCAGGTGCCCTCGGTCGAGGAGCGCTGTCGATCACGATCAGCCGACCGGGACTGCCGCCTGGTCGAGCACCGTGGCGAGATCCCAGTAGTCGTCGTGCGAGAGCAGCTTGCCGTCCTCACCGAAGGTGCACACGGCCACGCCGGGAACGCTGAACCGGGTGCTCGCGAGGTCCACGAGCTTGCCAGATCGCAGCTTCAGCGGCCCGCTGACGGTGCCGGACCACACCCACAGGGAGGTCAGCCTGCCGTTCGTGGCGTAGGTGTCGCCGAACTCGATCAACGAGTCCGGCGCGAACTTCAGCATGAAGCGGTGGAAGCGAGTGATCTCGTCGTGCCCGCGGTAGGTTCCACCCATCGCGACGTCGGCGTAGCTGCCCTTTGGGTCGAAAAACTTCACCAGGCCGCCAGGATCGGACGACCAGGCCTTGCCGTAGGCCGCTGCGAAACCGGGATCGGAGGGGTGGGGTGTCATCGGCGTCTCCTTCTTGTGCGTGCTCGCATCAGAGTCTAACGCAAGTTAAAATTTGTGTCAGGGTCGGAGCGCGGGGAACATCATTGACGGCGGTGAGGCACTGGCGCCGAACTTGCGGAACTCCGCTTCGACGAGGCATTCCGGTCCACCTATGGATATCCGTACGTTCCGCCGATGTACCGCTCGGTACTGGAGTTCATGCACCCCGACGACCGCCCGATCGACCACGACTTGATCACCAGCATGGTCACCGACGGCACCAAACCCGGCGGACCGTCGGCGAACATGCAGCAGTTCGTGATTTTGCAGTTCCGCTGCCGCGAGAAGCGGCCTGTTCAAAAAGCGGGGTCAGGGCGACGTGAGCCTTCCTGGCGGCGTGCTCAACGTGGCCGCGGCCGGCGCGAAGATTGGTGTCCGCGGACTGGGCGCGGATGAGATGGTATCGTTGCGGGACGATTGGCCGACGGCAGTCCGGGTGGACGTGGTGCGGACATCGTCCCTCGATCCGGTGGGCGGCGAGGCAACTAATGACGCGTTCGCGTTCGCGCTCGTGCGCTCGAAGGCCGCTTGGTGGTCCTAGGTTTCGCCGCGGGCGGCATGCCTTAAGTCAAGGTGAACCGGCCTGCTGCTCCGGAACATCGCGCGATCGGAGGCGGCCGGGGTGAGTTCCTTCGTCGCAGTCCAGCATCCTTGGCGGAGGTCGACCAGGCGCTCTCAGCGATCGTCGAAGAGGGTTTCCGGCCTCCGATGACCGCGCGCTAACCGTTGTCCGAGGGTGGGCGGGCACTGGCCGATCTTGAAGCGGGAAAGGTGGGGAAAGCAGTTTTACTGCCGTGGAAGTCGTGAGCGGAGCGGCCTGCGGAGAATCGTCCGCAGGCCGCTCGCGCGGTCAGTCGGCCAAGTCGCGGCCGATGATCTCCTTCATGATCTCGCTGGTTCCTCCGTAGATCGTCTGTATGCGGGTGTCGACGAACGCGCGGGCGACGGGATAGTCCCTCATGTACCCGTACCCGCCATGGAGCTGCATACAACGGTCCACAACCCGCTTCTGAAGCTCGCTGACGTGGAGCTTGCCCTTGGCGGCGTCCACGGGAGTCAACGCGCCGTCGTTGAAGGCCAACACGGATTTGTCGACGTAGGCCTGGGCGACGTCAATCTCCGCGGCCATCTCAGCCAGTTCGAAACGCACGTGCTGAAACTTCCCGATCGCGCCGCCAAAGGCCGTGCGCTCTGAGCAGTACCGTCGGGTCTCCTCGAAGACGGCGCGGCAGTTGGCGATGGCCTTCACCGCCACGCCGAGGCGTTCCCTGGGCAGGTGGCCCATGAGGTGCTGCAGGCCGCGACCCTTGGTGCCCAGCAGGTTCTCCGCTGGTACGCGGACGTCGTCGAAAAACAGTTCGGCGGTGTCCTGCGCCGGAAGGCCGATCTTGTCCAGCTTTCGGCCCCGCTTGAAGCCCGGCGTGTCACGCTCCACGACGAACAGGCTGAATCCCCTTGAGCCAGCGCTGGGGTCGGTCCGAGCGGCGACGATCACGAGATCGGCCATGATACCGCTGCTGATAAACGTCTTCTGCCCGTTGAGGATCCAATCGGTTCCGTCACGTCGGGCGTTCGTCCGAATCGCCTGCAGGTCGCTGCCGGTTCCAGGTTCGGTCATCGCGAGCGCGCCTACGATCTCGCCACGTGCGAAGCCGGGAAGCCACCGGCGCTTCTGCTCGGGGGTGGTGAGGTCGAGCAGGTAGTGCAGGACCAGGTCATCTTGCAGTGAGACGGTCAGAGCGAAGGACAGCGAGTGCGCGTTCGCGATCTCCTCCGCCGCAACCATTCGGAACCGGTAGTCGAATTCGCCGGCGCCGCCGAATTCCTCGGGTATCTGCAGGCCGTAGATCCCGTGTTTGGCGGCGGCGGTGAAGACCGAGCGATCGATCCAGCGCTCGTCTTCCCAACGCGAGTGTTGCGGCACGACTTCCCGGGCAACGAACTCCCGGACGGTGTCGCGATAGGCTTCGTGATCCGCTGTGAAGAGGTTGCGTTCCATCGGTTCAGCCAATCCGTTCGATGATGGTGACGTTGGCCTGCCCGCCGCCTTCGCACATGGTCTGCAGGCCGAACCGACCACCCGTGCGCTCGAGCTCGTGCAGGAGCGTGATCATCAGCCGGGCGCCGGAAGCGCCGAGCGGGTGGCCCAGCGAGATGGCCCCCCTGTTGACGTTCGTTTTTTCCGGGTCGGCGCCGATTTCCTTCAGCCACGCGAGGACGACGCTGGCGAAAGCTTCGTTCACCTCGAACAGATCGATGTCATCGACAGAGAGGCCGGTCGTGGCCAGCGCTCGCTGGGTGGCCGGCAGCGGTGCGATGAGGAGGTTCACGGGGTCCGACCCGAGAACGGACAGGTGATGGATCCGGGCACGTGGTGTGAATCCGTGGGTGCGAACCGCATCTCCGGAAGCGATCAGCAGGGCGGCCGAGGCGTCCGAGATCTGGCTGGAGACGGCCGCCGTCAGCCTGCCATCGGGGACCAGCGTCTTCAGCTCGGCCATCTTGGCCAGGGAGGTGTCCGCACGGGGCCCCTCGTCGTGCTTGACGCCCTCGAACGGGCTGATCTCGCGGTCGAAGCGTCCCTCCTCGCGCGCGCTGACAGCGCGCTGGTGGCTGCGAAGCGCGAACTCCTCCATGTCGGCTCGGGTGAAGCCGAAGGTCTCGGCAATGGTCTCCGCGGAGCGGAACTGCGTGATCTCCTGCGACCCGTAACGGCCCTCCCAGTTCTTGGAGCCCGACCACGGATCGGTGGCGCCGTAGGGCTCGCCCGCGATGAACGAGCTGAGGATGGGGAACTGGGTCATCTTCTGCACGCCGCCGGCGAGCACGAGGTCCGACGTCCCGCTCATCACGGCCTGCGCGGCGAAGTGAACGGCCTGCTGCGACGAGCCGCACTGCCGATCGATCGTCACGCCGGGCACCGTTTCGGGGAGCCCAGCAGCGAGCGCGCAGGTCCGGGCGATGTCGCCGGCCTGCGATCCGATGGTGTCGAGACAGCCGTAGATGACGTCGTCGATGGCCGCGGGATCGAAATCTCCGCGTTCGACGAGGGTCCGGATGACGTGGGCGCCGAGGTCCGCCGGATGTGTTTCGGCGAACCCGCCCTTGCGGCGGCCCACAGGGGTGCGGACAGCGTCGACGATGTAAGCCTCGGGCATGGTTTCTCCTCCGTTGGAACCCGTAGAGCGATCCTCGTAATTTAACGCAGATTCGAATTGTGGGTATGGGCTTGTGACAAGGGAAACCCGAGTCCATGCCGGACCAGGCTCGTCGCCGTGTCGATAACGGTGGACAGCGACCCCTGGTGGGGGTTCCACCACTCGGGGGTCCAGTTCAGGGCTCCCATGACCAGCATCCGTGCGGCCCGGAGGTCGAGGTCAGGGCGGATGAGGCCGGCGGTGCGAGCTTCTTCCAGGAGGCGTCGCCAGAGTCCCAGGTACTCGGCCCCCTCGGAGCGGAGCCGGTCGCGGACGTCGTCGGGCAGCTGGCCCTGGTTGCGGGTCACGGCGGTGGCGAAGTCGGACAGCTGCAACTCGACCTGCAGGTGCGCCTGGACCGCGGTGTCGATGCGATCCATCGGAGGGCTGCCGGTTGGGAGGGCGGTCAGGGCGCTCTCGACGTGCTCGCGCAACCGTCGCTGACCGACCGCCATCACTTCGGCTATCAATTCCTCGCGGGAGTCGAAGTAGTAGTACACCGCGGGTGCTCGGACCTCGGCGCAGTGCGCGATGTCGGTCAGCCTCGTCGCGGAATACCCCTTCGTGCTGAGTATCCTCGCCGCAGCGCTGAGAATCCGGTCGCGTGTGGCCGAGGCGGTGTCGGTCCCGTTCTTCCTGCGCTTGCTCGTCACCATCGAGTCCCGTCGGCTCAGGGCATCGAGTAGCCGCCGCTGACCGAGAAGACCTGCCCAGTCACTTGCCGAGCGGCTTTTTCGGAGGAGGCCCAGACCACGGCTGACGCGACGTCGTCGGCGGTGGTGAGCCTGCGCAGCGGGATGCCTTCGGTCAGTGCTGCGATCTGCTTCTCGGTGAAGACCGAATCTTGTCCGGTGGCCCACAGACTGCTTGCCCCGATGGCGCTCTCACCTTCCGGCAGGACGAGTCCGGGGCACACGACGTTGGACCGGATGCCGTGCCGGCCGTGTTCCTTGGCGACAGTTCGGGCCAAGGCGATGACGGCGGCCTTGGTGGCGCCGTAGACCCCCTGGCGCATCTCGCCGAAGGCTGCGTCGCTGGAGATGAACACGATGGAGCCCTCGCCCTCGGCGCGCATGGCGCCGAGGGCCGCCTGCGTACAGTCGATGGCGGCGAACATGTTGACCTCGACGAGGCGCTGCCAGCGCGCGCGGTCGGTGTCCTCGGCGATGAAACCGGGCATGCTCCACCCGGCGTTGTTGACCAGGACGTCGATGCCGCCCCATCGATCCAGCAGTCGGCCCACGACTCGCTCACCCGCCCCCTCACGGGTCAGGTCTTCGTCAGCGACCTCGACGGTATCGGCTCCGCGTTCGAGTGCTTCCGCTCGGACTTTCACAGCTTGCTCGCCGTCGACGTCGCAGATGGTGATCCGCGCACCTTCTGCGGCGAACCCGTGGACGATGCCGCGGCCGATGTTGGATGCGCCGCCGGTGACGAGGACGCGTGCTCCGCGCAGGCCGAGATCCATTCCTAGCTCCTTTGCTGGGGCCAGTCTGCGGTTGACGGTCCGATGTTATCTAATTTATCTTCAATTTGAAAATGTCGTCAGCGCAGTGGAGCGTGCATGAGGGTCTTCGGGAGTATCGCCGAGTTTTCAGCCGCGGCCGGTGAGGAGCTCGGCAGCAGTGAGTGGCTGGTGGTCGATCAGGAACGCATCAACACCTTCGCCGACGCCACGGGAGACCACCAGTGGATCCACGTGGACGTCGAGAAGGCGGCGAAGGGGCCCTTCGGCGGCACGATCGCGCACGGTCTGCTCACGCTGGCCTTGCTGCCGACATTCCTGCATCAGATCTACCGCGTCGACAATGTGTCGATGGCGATCAACTACGGCATGAACAAGGTTCGCCTGCCTGCGCCAGTCCCGGCCGGCGCCAAGCTGCGCGGAACCACGAAGCTGCTCGAGGTCACCCCGATCGAGGGTGCTGTTCAGGCGGTGCTGTCGACGACGATCGAGATCGAAGGTGGAGCGAAACCGGCGTGCGTTGTCGAGTCGATCGTGCGGTACGTCGGATGAGCACGGGACTCGTCGCGGGACGCACGGCCCTGGTGACGGGGGCCGCTCAGGGCATCGGTCTGGCCATCGCGCGTTGCCTCCACCACAACGGTGCGAAAGTGGCGCTGGTCGACCTGGACGGCGACCGGGTCCGGGAGGCCGCCGCCGATCTGGGTACCGGAGTGCTCCCGCTGGCGTGCGACGTGACCGACGAGCACGCGGTCGACACGACGATCCGTCAGGTGATCGAGGAATTCGGCGCGCTGGACATCCAAGTCAACAACGCGGGGATCACCAGGGACGCGTCGTTGCGGAAGATGACCGCCGCGGACTTCGACGCCGTCGTCAACGTGCACCTGAAAGGCACGTGGCTCGGGGTTCGGGCCGCTTCGGCCGTGATGCGCGAGGCAGGCAGGGGATCGATCGTGAACATCTCGTCGCTGTCGGGCAAGTCCGGCAATCCCGGGCAGACCAACTACAGCGCGGCCAAGGCCGGCATCGTCGGGCTCACCAAGTCCGCGGCCAAGGAGCTCGCGCACAAAGGAGTGCGGGTCAACGCCGTTCAACCGGGTCTTATTCGCACGGCCATGACCGAAGCTATGCCGCCAGAGATCTTCGCGGAGCGGGAAGCGGACATTCCGATGAAGCGCGCGGGCGAACCTGCGGAGGTCGCGGGTGCCGCGCTGTTCCTGGCCTCGAATCTGTCCAGCTACATGACCGGCGCGGTGCTCGAGGTCGGGGGCGGTCGGTTCATGTGACGGGAGACGAGATCCTCCTCACCGACGAACCCCGGCCGGGGATCGTGCGGCTCACCCTGAACAGGCCGGAGCGGCTCAACGCGCTGACCCCGGTGCTGCTCGACCGGCTCGCCGAGGAACTGGACCGGCTTGAGCACGAGAGTTCTGCGCGGGTCGTGGTTCTTACGGGCTCCGGTCGCGGGTTCTGCGCAGGATTCGACCTCGACGAGATGGCCGCTACCTGGACGCAGGGGCTGCCCGACCTGCTGGCGAGTCAGGAGGGCTGGGTCGCGGCGGTCGAGCGGATGGTCGGTCTGACGATGCCCGTCATCGCGGCCGTGGACGGGCCGGCTGTCGGCGCGGGCATGTCACTGGCCATGGCCGCGGATCTGCGCGTGGCCACGCCCCGGGCGCGCTTCGGTGCGGCCTTCGTGCGCGTCGGTCTGTCCGGGGCCGACCTCGGCCTGTCCTGAAGCTTGCCTCGCGTCGTCGGCATGGGCGTGGCCGCCGAACTGATGTTCACCGGGCGTGAGGTCGACGGCGACGAGGCAGTGCGCACTGGGATGGCCAACCGGTTGTGCGCGCCCGCGGACCTCGCAGGTACGACGCTCGACCTCGCGGCCGAGATCGCGGCCAACAGCCCCTTCGGTGTGCGGCTCACAAAGCAGGCGCTGCGCACCGGGGTCGATGCAACTTCCTTCCGGGCGGCGGCTGAGTATGAGAACCGCAACCAGATCCTCGCATCCAGGACCGAGGACATGGCCGAGGCGCTCGCGGCCCGCCGCGAGAACCGGAGACCCGCCTACCAGAACAGGTGAACACCGTGAGCAGTCAAGACACCGTCGTCTCCGCGCGTGCGGATGGCCCCATCGGGCGCATCGTGCTCGATCGGCCGGAGGCGATGAACGCCATCACCGTCGAGCTCGGCCTGCAGCTCGAGAACGCGTTGTGCGAACTGGCGGAGAGGGTGAACGTCATCGTCGTCCGGGGAGCGGGCGGCAACTTCTCGGTGGGTGGCGACTTCCACGAGCTCGAGCGCCTGCGCGCAGCGGGCCCAGAGGCGCTGCGGCCGCTGTTCGAGAACTTCGGGCGTGCGTGCGCCGCCATCTCCGGGCTGCCCGTTCCCGTGGTCGCTGTGGTGGAGGGCAACGCCACGGCCGGGGGGTTCGAGCTGATGCAGGCGAGCGACATCGCTCTCGTGCGAGCCGATGCGAAACTCGCCGACAACCACGCGAACTTCGGCCAGGTGCCAGGCGGCGGGAGCTCGCAACGGCTTCCGAGGTTGATTGGCAGGCAGCGAGCGCTCGGCCACATCCTCTCCGGCGAACGTCTCTCCGGAGAACAGGCGGCTGAATGGGGGTTGGCGTACCGAAGTTTCGCGCCTGATGCCTTCGAAGAGGGGGTCGCGGCGTTCGTCGAGCGGTTGGCCGGCAAGGACCGGACCGCCCTCGGCAAGATCAAGCGGCTCGTGCACGACGGGCTCAAGATGCCACTGGTCGACGGTCTCGCCAAGGAGTTGGCGACGGTCATCGACCACGTTGGAGGCGATGCGGCCGGAGCCGGAATCACCTCCTTCACCCGGAGCGAAGGGGCCTGACATGACCAATGATCTGATCGACTCCGGTCCGGTGCTGCTGGGCTTGGACTCCGACGGAGTCGCGCACCTGAGTCTGAACCGGCCGGAGGCCGGGAACGGCTTGAACGTGGAGATGCTCCAGGCTCTGCATGCGGCGATCATGCGGGTGCACCGAGAGCCGCGGGTGCGGGCGGTGATCGTCTCCGGTGCGGGGCCCCACTTCTGCGCGGGTGGTGACGTTCGGGACTTCGCGAGCAAGGGGGAGGGCCTGCCCGACTACCTGCGCGAGGCGACTGCTTGGCTGCAGATCGCGGCGTCGGCGTTGGTGCAGTTGAAACCGCCGGTCATCGCGGCCGTGCACGGGTTCGCCGCCGGTGGTGCTGGCTTCGGCCTCGTGTGCGCGGCGGACTTCGTGGTGGCCGCCGAATCGGCCAGGTTCATGTCCGGCGCGGTTCGCGTCGGAATGGCGCCCGACGCCGGTGCTTCGGTGACACTCAGCAGGCTCGTCGGTCTCCGCAAGGCGATGGAAATTTTGCTCACGAACCCGACCTTGACCGCCTCCGAGGCACTGGACGCGGGTCTGCTGACGAAGGTGGTCGCGGACGAGTCGCTGCACGACGAGGTTCTGGCTCTCGCGCACACCGTGACCGCGTTGCCACCGCAGGCCATTGCTGAAACTAAGCGGTTGCTGTGGCGGGGGACCGGTAGCTCCCTCGAAGATCAGCTGCCCGAGGAGGCGCGGACGGTCGCGGCGCTGTCTGGCACAGCAGATGCCCGCGAAGGGCTCGCCGCGGTGATCGAACGCAGGCCCGCCCACTTCACCGGAGAGTAGAGATGTCCCCTTGCGTGCTGACCGTGGACCGAGGAGCGGTCCGAGTGGTCACCCTGAACCGGCCGGACAAGCGCAACGCGATCGACCTGGAACTGCGGGTGGTGCTCGCAGAGGCGATCGAAACGGCCATGACCGATCCGGCAGTGCGTGCCCTGGTTCTGACCGGTAGCGGTGGAACCTTCTGTTCAGGCGGCGACATCTCGACCATGAAGCGGCAGCCCAGTGACCAGACGATCCCCCGGGCTGAGGCCGCCCAACGCGTGATCAAGGCGATCTGGGGCGGCCCCAAACCTGTCATCGCCGCCGTCGAAGGATTCGCATTCGGGGCGGGAGCGGCTCTCGCCCTCGCGTGTGACCGCGTCATCGCCACCACCGACAGCACCTTCAGCACGACCTTCACCGGTGTCGGGCTCGCCGGCGACATGGGTGTGTTCGCCTCGCTCCCAGCGCGCGTCGGGCCTGCTGTGGCGCGTCAGTTGATGCTGCTACCCCGCCGGGTGCCCGCTGCCGAGGCCTACGAGCTCGGATTGGTGGACAGACTGGCCGAGCCCGGGGAGGCGTTGATCGACGCGCTCGCGGACGCCACGTCGATCGCTGAAGGTCCTCCCCTGGCTCTGGCCGAGATCAAGGCCATGCTCGGAGACTGGCCCTGTGACCCCTGGCAGGTGCTCGATCGAGAGGTTGACGTGCAGGCCCGGCTGTTCGACACAGCGGACTTCGAGGAGGGCGTCACCGCGTTCCGCGAACGCCGCACCCCGCACTTCCGTGGTTATTAGAAAACAAAAATTAACGAAGAACATTCCGGAATAGGCGATCTTGCAGCTTAAGTTGTACGGCGATGCCGATGACTTTTTAACAAGGATTTGGCAAATTGACGGAACGGGGCGCGGTGGAGCACCGCGCCCGGCCCTCAACCAACGGAGGTTGACGCCGTGACCACCCCAAACTCCCTGTTCTCCGATCCCGAGAGCGCTCTGACGAATGAATCCCTGTGGGTGCGTGACGATTCGGTCCCGCTCGTCGACCACACGGTCGGTTCACTGCTCGCGCTGCGAGCTCGCGAACATCCGGATGCACTCGCGCTGGTGGGGGCATCGCACGGCGTGGCGGCTCGTCGCCGATTGACCTACCGGGAGCTGTACGCCGAGGCGGTGCGCGTCGCGCACGCGTTGCTCCGACTGGCCCGCCCCGGGGAGTTCGTCGCCCTCTGGGCTCCGAACATCGTCGAATGGCCGATCGTCCAATACGGCGCCGCACTGGCAGGTGTGCGGCTCGTGGCGATCAACCCCGTGCTCCGCCCGCATGACCTGGCGTACGCCCTGAACCACTCGGAATCGGTGGTTCTCATCCATGCCGACCGCAGCCGGGACTACGACCTGGCGGCCGTGGTGGCGTCGGTTCGGAACGACTGCCCCGCGCTGCGCCACGTGATCAACCTGTCCGACTGGACGACCTGGTTGGACGCCAGTGACGACGGCGGCTTTCTTCCCGCAAGTGATCCTGACTCGCCGGTGATGCTGCAGTACACCTCCGGCACCACCGGCAGGCCGAAGGGGGTCCTGCTGCGGCACAGGTCTCTGGTCAACGTTGCGAAGCTGACGTTGGAGGCCGCGGAGGTCGGGCCAGGCCCGGTCGCGGTGAACCCACTGCCGATGTTCCACACCGCGTCGTGTGTGATCGGCACGCTCGGACCGCTGTGGCTCGGTGGTTGTGTCGTGCTCGTCGAGCGTTTCGAGCCGGGAGCGGTCCTCGACCTCATGCGGGACGAGCACGCCGATCTGCTGTTCTACGTGCCCACGGTGCTCGGTGCGTTGCTGGAAGTCGCGAGCAAATCGGCCGAGCCGGTGCCGCGGCTGCGCACTGTGATGGGTGGGGCGGCGAACGTGCCGCGGGTGATGATCGAATCGGCGGAGGAGCTGTTCGGCGCTTCGGTGCACAACTTGTTCGGTCAGACCGAGCTTTCTCCGGTGTTGTCCATGACCCGGCGCGGTGATAGCCACGAGGATCTGGTGCGGACGGTGGGCCGCCCCCTCCCGCAGGTCGATTGCAAGATCGTCGACCCGATCACCGGTGGGACGCAGGCGCTGGGGGTGTCCGGCGAGATCTGCGCCCGCGGCTACCAACAGTTGGTCGAGTACCTGCATGATCGGGATGCGACCGCGCGGACCGTGGACGCGGAGGGCTGGGTGCACACCGGCGATCTCGGCAGCATGGACGAGCGCGGGGTGATCACCCTGACCGGGCGGCTCAAGGACCTCATCATCCGCGGTGGGGAGAACATCGCTCCCGCAGAGATCGAGTCGTGCCTGATGGAGCACGACGCGGTGCTCGAGGTGGCGGTGGTCGGTGTGCCCGATGAGAAGTGGGGCGAGACGGTTGGCGCGGTCGTGCGGCTGCGGGAAGGGCCGGTGTCTGGTTTGCGGGAGGAACTCGAAGCGCATTGCCGTGCGCTGCTCGCGCCGTTCAAGGTCCCGCAGCACTGGTTGTTCGCTGACACCTTGCCGGTGACCCCGACCGGCAAGGTGCAGAAGTTCAAGCTGGTGAAGTCGGTCGTCGAGGGAAACCTGACTCCGCTGACGTGATCGCGTACGCGAGGTTGCGCGTACCCCGCCTTTGGTCAATCTAAATACGATTAAATTAGGAGGTAGCCGTGGCGACCGACATCGAGCAACGGCGCTCCCGTCTTCGAGCGCGGTTCCCTCGGTGGGTTCCGCGGACGCTGGGCGGGTGGTTGGACCACTGCGCAGGCGAGTTCGTCGACCGCCCGTTCGTCATCACCGACGAGGGCACCATCACTTATGCCGAGACCGCCAGGTGGGCCACCCGCCTCGCGGACGGGCTCGCGGCGCTCGGCGTGCGGCCCGGTGACCGCGTGGGCATCCTCATGGCCAACTACCTGGAGTTCGCTCCTGTGAAGTTCGCGGTGGCGAAGGCAGGAGCAGTGGCGGTCCCGTTCAACTACCTCTACCGAGCGGAGGAACTGCAGTACGTGCTCGGGCAGTCGGAGTGCTCGGTCCTGGTCACGATGACCGGCTTCGGGGATCTCGACTACCTCGACATGCTCGACCGGATCGCCCCCTGCTGGGAGACGGGAGAGGTCGCCGGGCTGCCGAAGCTTCGCCACGTGGTGCTCCTGTCCACCGATGGCCGCGGCCACGAGGGTGTGCTCACCGTGCCGGAGCTAGGGGGTGTCCTTAAAGTGGGTGTGGGTGACCTGGTTTGATCTTGGTTGATGGTGCGTAGGCATGAGCTGACTGATGAGCAGTGGCAGGTCATCGAGGCGTTGTTGCCGGCCTCGGGTGTGGCGG
>NZ_SMKS01000009.1:0-135013 GCF_004348435.1 Saccharopolyspora terrae
CCGGAACCCCCACCGAGGCGCACGTGGTCGCCGAGCCGCCGGCTGCTGCCGTACCTGCTGGTGGCGCCCGCGTTGTGCTTCGAGCTGCTGGTGCACCTGCTGCCGATGCTCGGCGGGCTGTACATGAGCGTGCTGGAGCTGACGCAGTTCTACCTGCGGGACTGGCTCAACGCGCCGTTCGCTGGCCTGTCGAACTTCAGCTTCGCGCTGGACTTCAACAGCGCCGTCGGCGTCACGCTGCTGCGCTCGTTCGCGGTCACCGCCGGTTTCTCGATCCTGACCGTGGGGTTCTCCTGGCTGCTGGGGGTGTTCGCGGCGACGCTGCTGCAACGCTCCTTCCGGGGACGTGCGGTGCTGCGCACCCTGTTCCTGGTCCCCTACGCGCTGCCGGTCTACACCGCGGCGATGATCTGGAAGTTCCTGCTGGACCAGGACGACGGGATGGTCAACGCGACGCTGGGCGGGCTGGGCCTCACCGACGGCCAGACGTTCTGGCTGCTGGGCGACAACGCGTTCCTGGCGACGGTGGCCACGGCGACCTGGCGGTTGTGGCCGTTCGCGTTCCTGGTGCTGATGGCGGGCATGCAGTCCATCCCGCACGACGTCTACGAGTCGGCCACTGTGGACGGTGCCGGGTTGTGGCAGCAGTTCCGCTCGATCACGCTGCCGATGCTGCGGCCGGTGAACCAGGTCCTGGTGCTGGTGCTGTTCCTGTGGACGTTCAACGACTTCAACGTCCCCTACATCCTGTTCGACAAGTCGGTTCCCAACGCGGCGAACCTGCTGTCGATCCACATCTACAACAACTCGTTCATCACCTGGAACTTCGGCCTCGGATCGGCGATGTCGACGTTGCTGCTGCTGTTCCTGCTGGTCGTCACGGCCGGGTACCTGGCCTTCACATCGCGGAGGATGAAGGATGCCTGAGCCGAGGTGGTTCCGCGTCCTGCGGGTCGTGGGCCTGACGCTGCTGACGCTGTTCACGCTGGTGCCGCTGTACGTGATGGTGACCTCGGCGCTCAAACCGCTGGGTGATGTGCGGGACCGGTTCCAGTGGATCCCGGACCACCTCACCTTCGAGCCGTTCATCGACATGTGGTCGACGATCGACCTCGCGGACTACTTCATCAACAGCGCGATCGTCGCGCTGGGCGCGGCCCTGGTGTCGCTGACGCTGGCGATCCTCGCGGCCTACGCGGTCAGCCGCTACAGGTTCCGCGGGCGCAACGGTTTCCGGATCGTGGTGCTGTCGACGCAGATGTTCCCGGGCATCCTGTTCCTGCTGCCGCTGTACCTGATCTACGCGACGATCGGCCGCTACACCGGCATCGAGCTCTACGGCAGCCAACTCGGGTTGATCGTCACGTACCTGACGTTCTCGCTGCCGTTCGCGATCTGGATGATGGTCGGCTACTTCGACACGATCCCGCGCGATCTCGACGAGGCGGCGCTGATCGACGGCGCCAGCCCGATCGGCGCGCTGTGGCGGGTGGTGCTGCCCGCCGCGCGGCCGGGCATCGCCGCGGTGGGCATATACGCGTTCATGACGGCGTGGGGCGAGACGCTGTTCGCCTCGATCATGACCGACTCGGATTCGCGGACGCTGGCGGTCGGGCTGCGGGAGTACTCCACGGAGACGTCGGTGTACTGGAACGAGGTGATGGCCGCCTCCCTGGTGGTCAGCATCCCGGTCGTCATCGGGTTCCTGGCACTGCAGCGCTACCTCGCCCAAGGCCTGACCGCCGGCGCCGTCAAGTGATTCACATTCGCCAAGCGCGTTCTCCCGAGCCTTTCGGGAATGCGGTGCGTTCACGGTTTCAAGTGTGGGACTCAGCCCGCACCGCCGCGGGTTCTGAGCGGTGCCGTGGCGAGTACGCCGCGACGCCGTGTATTGGACATACATCAGGAGTGGCGCACGGAGTCCACGGCACCGCTCAGGTTCCGCCACTTGCACCGCCCAGCAAAGCAACCACGGCCCATGCCACAACCGCGAAAGGGTTTTCATGCGACGTAATAGCGCCAAGGTGACCGCGGCCGGGCAGCCCCAAGTGTGGCTGGGCGCCAACTTCTGGTCGCGCACCGGTGGCCCTCTGATGTGGCGGAACTACTCCCCCGAGGTCGTGCGCGAGGAGCTCCGGGTGCTCCACGACCACGGCCTGCGGCAGACCAGGTCGTTCTTCTACTGGCCGGACTTCATGCCCACCCCGGACACCGTGGACGAGCAGAAGGTGGCGCACTACCAGGACTTCCTGGACGCCCACACCGAGATCGGCATGACCTCGATCCCCACCTTCCTCGTCGGGCACATGTCCGGCGACAACTGGGACCCGGAGTGGCGCGGCGGCCGGGACCTCTACGCCGACGTGTGGCTGGTGTCCCGGCAGGCGTGGTTCGTCCAGCGGATGACCGAGCGCTTCGCCGAGCACCCGGCGGTGGCGGGCTGGCTGCTCAGCAACGAGATGCCCATCTACGGGCGGTTGCGCCACGAACCGAAGGCGCCGACCGAGCAGGTCAGCGCGTGGGCGCAGCTGATGGTGCAGGCGGTGCGCGCCGGTGGCGGCACCCAGCCGGTGTCGCTGGGCGACGGAGCGTGGGGCATCGAGGTCACCGGCGTGGACAACGGGTTCTCGGTGCGCGAGACGGGTGCGATGGTCGACTTCGTGGGTCCGCACGTGTACCGGATCGACAGCGACCCCGTCCGCCAGCACCTGATCGCGGCGTTCATCTGCGAGCTGTCGGCGGTGGCCGACAAGCCGGTCGTGCTGGAGGAGTTCGGCCTGTCCAGCGACCAGGTGTCGCCGGAGAACGCCGGCCACTACTACCGGCAGACGCTGCACAACTCGCTGCTGGGCGGTTCGACGGGCTGGGTGGCGTGGAACAACACCGACTACGACGACCTAATCGGCCAGGGCCCGTACTCGCACCACCCGTTCGAGATGCACTTCGGCATCACCGACCGCACGGGTGCGCCGAAGCCGCCGCTGCACGAGCTGGCCGCGTTCGCCGAGGTCCTGGACGAGGTGGACTTCGCCCGCTGCGAGCGCAGCGACGCGCGCGCGAGCCTGCTGGTGACCGAGTACCTGGAGCGCGGGTACCCTTTCACCCAGGACGACGACCGGCCGCTGATCTTCGACACGCTGCACCAGGGGTACGTGGCGGCCCGGGAAGCGGACCTGCCGGTGGGTTTCACGCGGGAGCGCGACGGCGTCGACACCGACTGCGATCTCTACCTGCTGCCGTGCGTGAAGCAGATCCAGGGACCGACGTGGCAGCGGCTGCGCGAGCGGGTCGCCGAGGGCGCGGTGCTGTACCTGTCCTACACCGCCGGTGAGGTGGGACATCACCGGCAGCCGTGGATCCCCTACTTCGACGAGACCTTCGGCGTGCGCAAGGAGATCACCTATGGCGTGGTCGACGAGGTCGCCGACGAGGAGGTGGTGTTCACCTTCGTCGAGGACTTCGGCGGCATCGAGGCGGGTGCGACGCTGCGGTTCCGGGTGTCGGGCAACGAGCACAGCCGCTCGTTCCTGCCCGTGGTCCCGGACGGCGCCGAGGTGGTGGCCACCGACGCGCACGGCAACCCGGCGCTGCTGCGCCGCGCGACCGGCGAGGGCCTGGCGGTGCTGTGCACGTACCCGGTCGAGCTGTTCGCGGCCCGCAGCACGCGGGTGAACCCGGACGACAGCCACCGGCTCTACGCGGCGCTGGCCGAGGTCGCCGGGGTGGCCCGCGAGGTCGTGGTGGACGATCCGAAGGTGTTCGCCGATGTCGTGGTGCACGAGGACGGACGCCGGTTCGCGTGGCTGGTCAGCCAGCACGCCGCAGACGCGACGGTGGTTCCGCGCACCACGGGTTCGCTGCGGAGCCTGTCCGGTGACCCGGTGTCGGAGGTGACGCTGGCGCCGTTCGGCGTCGAGGTGGTCGAGCTGAAGTCCTGACAGGCCGCGGGCGGTCCTCGGTCTCTCGGGGGATCGAGGCCCGCCCGCTCCCGCGAGGGCGGGGGCCGGCCGCCTGCGCCGACGGCCGGCCCCCGCGGACTACGCCGACACCGGATCCTGGTGTTGAGGGGCGGATCGCGGTGGGGCGTAGCCGAGCTTCCCGCGGGTGGCGACGATGGTCACCACGGCCGCGATCGTCGAGGCGATGAGGGTGATGCGGGTGACCGTGGCGTGGTCGCCACCGGGGAAGATCTCCGACCACGTCGTGGAGAAGTAGTTGTTCACGCCGATGTGCAGCAGCGCCGCGATCGGCAGGCTCTCCCCGGTCCGGTTGAACACCCACGTCATGACGACGCTGATGGCGGTGGCCAGACCGCAGAACTCCAGCACCTCGATCGCGCTGAACACCGGCCAGCCGCCCCACTCGGTGAAGAACAGCGGCAGGTGCCACAGCCCCCACAGCGGACCGAGCAGCAGGGTTCCGCGCAGCGGCCCGTACTCGGGTTGCAGCAGCGGCAGCGCGAAGTCGCGCCAACCGGGTTCTTCGGCGAGCCCGGTGGTGAACAGCTGGAACACCATGCCCACGGCGAAGACCACCAGCACGTCGGCGGCGGGAACCTGCCAGTGGCCCATGATGGGCAGGCTGGTGATCGTCAGCGCGGCGGGGACGCCGAGCAGCACGCCGACGTACCACGACCAGTGCACGCGCCACCGGGCCACGCGCCCGAACCACCGGCGCAGTCCCGGGCGTCCGCCGATGAGCGCGGTCAGCAGGAACGCCGACACTAGCGGTCCGACGTAGGCGCCCGGCAGCACCCCGAGCAGTTGCGTGGTGCCCCCGATGACGGGGAATTCGATCGGCAGCACGCCGATCCCGTTGCGGGAGAGCACGTACGGCGTCCACACCAGCCAGCTCAGGGCGTAGGACAGGACGAAGAACCAGGTGATCGGTCGCTCCGCCAGGTGGGATCGCAGTCGGGAGGTCATGGTTCTCCTCTGCGCGGCAGCGGGACTCATCGTCGGCGGTGCTGGGCGAACAGGGCGACCGCGCAGGCGGTGGTCAGCAGCCCCAGCAGCAGCGGCACCAGCGGCGGGCGCTCGTCGAAGGAGGCCGCCGCGTTGGTGATGACGCAGATGGTGAAGGTGGTCCACAGCAGGACCTTGACCTTGCCGGACATCCTCATCGGCCTGCCGGTCAGGTTGGTGGCGTCTTCTCGCATGGCTGGAAGTCTGCGGCGCGACGCCTTCCGAGACGATCCCGCTGACGCGACTTCCGGTGGTACAGCCAGCACTACCGCGTGGAACTGTGTGCGCCGGATAATGTTTCGCGTCGAGGAGGTGCCATGTCACCGCAGCTGGACGCCAAGCGCAGGCTGGCTCGCCGCGCCCGCGTCACGTTCGACGCGCTGGAGCACGTCGTGGCCGGTCTGGGCACCTCGGTGCTGGCGCTGATCGCCGCGCTGCTGGTGGTCGTGTGCGCATTGCTGAGCGCGGTGGGCGTCGGCGTCCTGCTCGCGCCTCACGTGCTGCGGCTGGTGCACGTGGTCGCCGAGCAGGAGCGCGCCCGGCTCACCCGCTGGGGTCCTGACGTGATCAGCCCCGGCCCGGTCCCTTCGGGGCTCGTGGCCGCGCTGCGGTCCCAAGCGGTGCGGCGCGAGCTGGTGTGGGTCGCGGTGCACGGCGTGACCGGGTTCGTGCTGGGCGTGCTGGGGCTGACGCTGGGCCTCAACACCGTGCGCGACGGCACCTTCCCGCTGTGGTGGCACCTGCTCCCACCGGCGGACGCGACGGCGTCGCTGGGGTTGTGGCAGGTGCGGGACTTCTCCGGTTCGCTGCTGGTGTCGCTGATGGGGATCGGGTGGGTGCTGGCCTGCCTGCTGCTGCTCCCCGGCATGGCGCGGTTGCAGGCGCTGCCAGGACGCGCGCTGCTGCCCCTGGGTTCGGACGCCGACCTGGCGACGCGGGTCGCGCACCTCACCGCGACCCGCGCGGCCGCGCTCGACGCCCACTCCGCCGAGCTGCGGCGCATCGAGCGCGCCCTGCACGACGGCGCCCAGAACCGCCTGGTGGCGGTGACCGTCCTGACCGGTGCGGCACGCCGCGCGGTCGGGCGCAGCCCGGAGGAGGCCGATGCGATGCTCGGTCGCGCCCAGGACGCCGCCGAGGAAGCGCTGCGCGAACTGCGCGCGGTGGTGCGCAGCATCATGCCGCCGGTGTTGCAGGACCGGAGCCTGGCCGACGCGCTCACCGCGCTGACCGCCGACTGCCCCGCCGACTGCCGCATCGACGCCGACCTGCCGGGCCGCTGCGCGGCGTCGGTGGAGGCGTCGGTGTACTTCGTGGTCGCCGAGGCCTTGAGCAACGTCGCCAAGCACAGCGGTGCCCGCACCGCGTTGGTGGTACTGCGCCGATGCGGTGATGACCGGATCCGCGTGGTCATCACCGACGACGGGCGCGGTGGAGCGCACGCGAGCGGCGGCACCGGCCTGGAGGGAATTCGGCGCCGGGTCGAGGCGCACGACGGAACGTTCGAACTGGCCAGCCCCGTCGGCGGCCCGACTGCTGTGGAGGTGAGCCTGCCGTGCGGATTGTGATCGCCGAGGACGACCCGCTGCTGCGGGAGGGCGTGGCGCTGCTGCTGCGGGCCGAGGGGCTGGACGTGGTCGCCACGGCCGGCGACCCGGCGGGTTTCCTGGCCGCGGTGGACGAGCACCGGCCCGAGATCGCCGTGGTGGACGTGCGGATGCCGCCGACGCACACCGACGAGGGCATCGTCGCGGCGGTGGAGGCGCGCCGGCGTCATCCGGAGTTGGCGGTGCTCGTGCTCTCGGCGTACGTGGAGCAGGCCTTCGCCACGGAACTGCTCGCCTGCGGCAGCGCGCGGCTGGGCTACCTGCTCAAGGAGCGGGTGGGCCGGGTCGAGGAGTTCATGTCGGCGTTGCACCGGGTCGCCGACGGCGGCACGGCCATCGATCCCGACGTCATCGCCCAGCTGCTCACCCGGACCCGTCCGGGTCCCGGGCTGGACCGGCTGAGCCCTCGCGAGCGCGACGTGCTCGCCCTGATGGCCGAGGGACTGGGCAACGCCGCGATCGCCGAGCGCCTGGTGGTCACCGACGGCGCCGTGCACAAGCACATCCGCAGCATCTTCGCCAAGCTCGACCTGCCGCCGGACGACCGCGCTGACCGGCGGGTGACGGCTGTGCTGCGCTACCTCGAACGCTCCCCGTCCCGACCGCGCTGACGGTGCCGGTCGGCGGCCTGCCCTGGCCGCCGACCGGCACGGTTCTCACTTGCCCGCGCCCGCGGTGAGTCCGGCGATCATGAACCGTCGGCCGAGGATGTAGAGCACCAGCACCGGGATCGCCGAGAGCACCACACCGGCCATGATGGCGGGAACGTTGACGGTGTACTGGCCCTGGAACTGCCACAGCATGACGGGCAGCATCGCGGTCTCCTCGCGCTGGGTGAGGATCAGCGGGAACAGCAGCCCGTTCCACACCTGCAGCGCCTGGTAGATGCCCACCGCCAGCAGGGCCGGACGCGACAGCGGCAGGACGAGGTTCACCAGCACCCGCATCTGCCCCGCGCCGTCCAGGCACATCGATTCGTAGAGCTCCTCGGGGATGTCGCGCAGGAAGTTGCTGAGGATCAGCACCGACAGCGGCATCGCGAAGGCGATCGCGGGCAGGATGATCGCCAGCAGGCTGTCGTAGAGCCCGGCCTCCACGATCATCACGTACACCGGGATGATCGTGGCCTGCAGCGGGATCGCCAGTCCTGCCAGGAACATCCGGAACAGCCACTGGTGCCGGCGTCGCTTGCCGCGCACCACCACGTAGGCGGCGGGGAGCGCGACGAGCAGCACCACCACGACGGTCAGCCCGGTGGTGAGCAGGCTGTTGAACAGGAACTTCAAGAACCCGTCGGAGAACACCAGCCCGTAGTTCTCCAACGTCGGAGAACCGGGCAGCGACAACGGGTTCGCGCCGGTGGTGTCCTCCTGCGCCCGCAGGCTGGTGACCACCACGTAGTACAGCGGCACGGCCACCACCAGAGCCCACAGCAGGGCCGCGGCGTTGGGCAGCAGACCTCTGATTCGCAGCATCACGCGCCCTCCTGGTCGCTGCGCATCCGGGCGAAGCCGGAGTACTTGGTCAGTCCCAGCGACAGCGCGGTGCCGAGCGCCACCAGCAGCAGCGCGATCGCGCTGGCGTATCCGAGCTGGTACTGCTGGAAACCGGTGACGTACATGTTCACCGGCAGGATCCGGGTGGCGTCGCCCGGTCCGCCTTCGCTGAGCACGTAGAACAGGTCGAAGTAGGTCAGCGAGCCCACCAGCATCAGGGTGCTGGAGGTGACGATGGTGTTGCGCAACTGCGGCAGCGTGATCAGGAAGAACCGCTGCACCGACCCGGCTCCGTCGAGTTCGGCGGCTTCGTAGAGCTGCGCGGGGATCTGCCGCACGCCGGCCTGGTAGATCAGCGTGTGGAACGGGATGAACTGCCAGGACACCACGAAGATGAGCGTGAACAGCGCCAGGTTCGCATCACCGAGCAGGTTCAGGCCCGGCAGGCCGAGCGCGGGCAGCACGCCGAACTCCGGGTCGACGAGGTTGCGCCACAGGATGCCGATGCCGGTGGACGACAGCACCAGCGGCAGGAAGAACAGCGCGGCGAGCACCGCCCGGTGCCGCTGCTGCCCGGCGACGTAGACGCCGAGCAGGATGCTGATGGGCGTTTGCACGACCCAGCACAGGATCATCACCTGCAGCGACACCCACACCGAGTGCCACATGCCGGAGTCGGAGGCGAGCTTGCCCCAGTTCTCCGCGGCGTTGAGCTCGGGCGCGGAGATGCCGTTCCAGTCCATCATGGACAGCACGATCACCACGACGATGGGCGCGACGACGAACGCCGCGAAGAACACCAGCGCGGGTGCGGCGAACCAGGTGGAGGGTTCGGTCCAGTGCCGCGCGGAGCGGCCCCGTCGTTCGGTGGTGGCCGGCGCCGTGGGGCGCAGCGCCTCGGTGGCGGTCATCGCGAGGACTCCTCCATCAGCTGGGAGAACTCTTCCGGGCTGATCTGGTCGAGGAACAGCTTCTGCAGGTTGATCAGCACGTTCTGGGCGGGACCTGGCGGCAGCGCCTGGTCCCAGGACTGCTGGAAGTGCGGTGCGTTCTTGGCCAG
Organism: Saccharopolyspora terrae; assembly: GCF_004348435.1. Taxonomy (NCBI): domain Bacteria; kingdom Bacillati; phylum Actinomycetota; class Actinomycetes; order Pseudonocardiales; family Pseudonocardiaceae; genus Saccharopolyspora; species Saccharopolyspora terrae. The sequence continues at coordinate 9,128 of NZ_SMKS01000009.1, forward strand.
GTCGTAGACGAAGGTCATGAAGTCGGCGTCCTCGGAGGCGCGCAGCTCGTCCTCGATGCCGGTCACCGGCGGGACGTCGCCGCGCTTCAGACGCCCCTCGGTGAAGGCGTCGCTGGAGAGCTCCTGGCGCAGGAACTCCACCGCTTGCTGCTGGTCGGGGCCCGCGGTCGCGGACATGAAGGTGGTGGGGTTGCCGACGAGGTTGGCCGGATCACCCTTGCCGCCTTCGACGGCGGGGAACGGCGCCCAGCCGAGATGTCCTTCGCGGACCCACTTCTCGTCGTCGCCGAGCAGGTCGGAGTAGCCGGAACCGAGGTGGACCATCATCGCCGCGCGTTCGCTGGCCACCAGCGTGCGCTGCTGGCCGAGCTCGGCGCTGGTGGAGGCGAAGGCGTTGCCGAACGCCCCTCTGCGCACGAGGTCCTGCAGCATGGCGTTGGCCTTGATGATGTCGGGGTTGAGCCATGCTCCGGGTTTGCCCTCGACCACGTCCCGGAAGGCCTCCGGGCCCGCGACCCGGTCGACGATGGCCTCCTCCCACATCAGGTAGGTCCAGGAGTCCGCGCCGCCCAGCGCGATCGGCAGGATCCCCGCCTGCTGGAACTTGGGGATCTGGTCGAGCAGCTCGCCCCAGGTGCGCGGTGGCTGCAGGCCGACCCGGGCGAAGACGTCCTTGTTGAAGTACAGCAGGACGGGCTGGATCCCGCCGACGGGGATGCCGTAGGTGCCGCCGTTGATGTCGACGGGGCTCATCACGCTGGGCAGGAAGTTCTGCCGCCACTCGGGATGTTCGCGCATCGCCGGGCCGAGGTCGGCGACCTTGCCCGCGTCGATGAACGCCTGCAGCGCTCCCCCGCCCCAGCCGAAGAAGGTGTCCGGCGGCGTGCCGGAACCCATCGAGACCCAGAGCTTGTTCTTGTAGGGGTCGTTCTGGAAGAACTGGGTCTGCATGCGGCGACCGGTTCGCTGCTGGAACTTCTCGCCCTCAGCGGGCATCAGCTCTTCCTCACCACCGCCGCTGATCGCCCAGGTGGTGACCACGTCGGCGCTGCCCTCGCTCGGCGGCAGCAGCACGGCGCAGCCGGTGGAGGTCAGCGCGAACGCCAGCGCCGCACCCATCGCGCACAGACGTCGCAGTCCACGCATCGTCAACTCCCGTCGCACCGTTGCGGACCTTCCGGAGTCCCGGAGCCGGGTGTGCACGCGGTCACACCCGGCTTCCGGTCGGCGAGACCGTACCGCAGCGTCGAAGCGATCTACAAGACCGAGTTTCCAAAACTTTCATGCTGTGCTCTATCCGTGATTTATCGGTCCCAACGCAGGACTTTCGGTGAACCATGTGGCAATCTGTCGAACGTTGCACCCTGGGTTGACCGAGACGCGGACCGAAACTATTTCGAAAGCCTCGTCCGGACGACCACCCCACCACGACGGGAGTCGCCGCACATGCCGCAGTCGCGCCCGACCGAGGACCGCCAGCCCTACCGCGATCCCGCACTACCGGTCGAGGAGCGGGTCGCCGACCTGGTGTCCCGCATGACGCTGGAGGAGAAGCTCAACCAGCTCGTCGGGATGTGGATCTACGTCTCCGGAGCCGAGGAGCGCGTCGCGCCGCACCAGGAGGACTTCGCCGACGACACCCCGCCCTGGGACGAGATGATCAAGAACGGGCTGGGGCAGCTCACCCGCGTCTTCGGCAGCGCGCCCATCGAACCTGCCAAGGGCGCCGCCGCGCTGACCCGCCTGCAGCGCGAGATCACCGGGTCCAGCCGGTTCGGCATCCCGGCCGTGGCGCACGAGGAGTGCCTGGCCGGTTTCACCGCCTGGGGCGCCACCGCCTACCCGGTTCCGCTGTCCTGGGGCGCCTCCTTCGACCCGGACCTGGTCGGCGAGATGGCCGCGAGCATCGGCGCCGACATGCGGTCGGTAGGCGTGCACCAAGGCCTGGCGCCGGTCCTCGACGTGGTGCGGGACCTGCGGTGGGGACGGGTCGAGGAGACCATCGGCGAGGACCCCCACCTGATCGGCGCGGTCGGCTCCGCCTACGTCGCCGGCCTCCAGTCCAGCGGAATCGTGGCCACCCTCAAGCACTTCGCGGGGTACTCCGCCTCCCGCGCCGGCCGCAACCTGGCGCCGGTGAGCATGGGTCCGCGCGAGTTCGCCGACGTCGTCCTGCCGCCGTTCGAGATGGCGCTGCGGCTGGGCGGTGCCCGCTCGGTCATGCACTCCTACACCGACGTCGACGGCATGCCCTCGGCCGCCGACGAGGCGCTGCTGACCGATCTGCTGCGCGACGAACTGGGTTTCACCGGAACCGTCGTCGCCGACTACTTCGGCGTGTCGTTCCTGCACAAGCTGCACGGCGTCGCCGACGGCCCCGGGACGGCGGGCGCGGCCGCGCTGCGCGCCGGGGTGGACGTGGAGCTTCCCAACGCCCGCTGCTACGTCGAGCCGCTGGCGCAGCTGGTGCGCTCCGGCGAGGTCGACGAGGCGCTGGTGGACCGGGCGCTGACCCGGGTGCTCGACCAGAAGGTCGAGCTGGGCCTGCTGGATCCCGACTGGACGCCGGAGGTCGCGCAGCCGCGCGAGTTCGACTCCGCGCGCAACCGGGACCTGGCCCGGCGACTGGCCGAGGAATCGGTGGTGCTGGTGGCCAACGACGGCACCCTGCCGGTGCGCGAACCCGGCAAGGTGGCACTGGTGGGCCCGCTGGCCGACGACCCGTTCGCGCTGCTGGGCTGCTACTCGTTCCCGGCGCACATCGGCGTGTCCTACCCGGACTGGCCCAACGGCATCGACCTGCCGACCTTCCGCGACGAGATCGCCCGCATCGCCACGCACGTCGACCACGTCAAGGGCTGCGACCTCCCCGAGGGCGGCGCCGACTTCGACGCGGCGCGCGCCGCCGCAGCCGACGCGGACCTGTGCGTCGCGGTGGTGGGCGACCGGGCGGGCCTGTTCGGCCGCGGGACCTCGGGCGAGGGCTGCGACGCCGCCGACCTGCGACTGCCCGGCGACCAGGAAGCGCTGGTGGAGCAGCTGCTGGAGACCGGAACACCCGTGGTGCTGGTGGTTTCCAGCGGACGCCCGTACGCGCTGGGAAGGTTCGCCGACCGGGTCGCGGCCGTGGTGCAGGTGTTCTTCCCGGGCGAGGCCGGTGCCGCGGCGCTCGCCGACGTGCTGACCGGCGAGGTCAACCCGTCGGGCCGGTTGCCGGTGTCGATCCCGGCCACCCCGGGCGGCAACCCGGGCACCTACCTGACCGCTCCCCTGGGCGCGGCCAGCGAGGTCAGCTCGCTGGACCCGACGGCGCTGTTCCCGTTCGGCCACGGCCTCTCCTACACGACCTTCGCCTACTCGGAGCTGGCGATCAGCGCCGGAGAGGTCGCCACCGACGGCTCGGTGGAGATCTCGTGCTCGGTCACCAACACCGGCGACCGCGACGGCGACGAGATCGTGCAGCTCTACCTGCGCGACCCGGTCGCGCAGGTGACCCGCCCGGTCCGCCAGCTGACCGGTTTCAAGCGGGTTTCGATCCCGGCGGGCGAGTCCCGCACGGTGTCGTTCCACCTGCACGCCGACCGGACCGCCTACACCGGCGCCCGCGGCAAGCGGATCGTCGACCCCGGGCTGATCGAGGTCCACGTGGGCGGCGACAGCGCGCACCCGCGGCTGTCCGGCGAGTTCCGGCTGGTCGGCGAGGTGCGGGAGGTCGGAGCCGACCGCGTCCTGGACACCCCGGTGACGGTGACGTCGTGAGGTGATCGGGTGCGGGCGGTTGCTCCGAAACTTTCAGGTACGGTGACGTCGGTCGAGCGAGGAGGCAGGGTGGCTGAGGCGAAGAAGAGCCGCGTGACGATCAGCGACATCGCGCGGGAGGCCGGCGTCTCGGTCCCGACGGTCTCGAAGGTCCTCAACGGACGTCCGGAGGTCGCCGCCCACACCCGGGAGCGGGTCGAGAAGCTCATCACCCGCCACAACTACTCGCGGCGGGCCAACCACGGCAGCGGGCGCGCGGGACTGATCGACCTCGTCTTCCACACCCTCGACAACGAGTGGGTGCTGGAGATAGTGCGGGGCGTCGAGAGCGTGACGCACGACGCCGGTGTGGGCATGGTGGTCTCGGCGGTGCACGACGGCCGCAAGACCGAACGCGCGTGGCTGGACAACCTCACCTCGCGCCGATCGGACGGCATCATCCTGGCCGTCACCGAGCTCGGCCCGCGGCACGCCGAGCAGCTGCACGGCCTCGGCGTCCCGGTGATCATCATCGACTCGCTCGGCCAGCCCGATCCTCGGGTGGCGTCGGTGGGCGCGACGAACTGGAGCGGCGCCCGCGCCGCCGTCGAGCACCTCATCGAGCAGGGCCACGAGCGCATCGGTTTCATCGGCGGCCCACCGCAGTTGCAGTGCTCGGTCGCGAGGCTCGACGGCTACCGCTCCGCGCTGATGGCGGCGGGCATCCCGGTCGCCGACGAGCTGATCGCCGACGGCGACTTCACCCACGACCGGGGCCAGGACGCCGCGGGCGAGCTGCTGGCCCTGGCGGAGCCGCCGACGGCGATCTTCGCCGCCAACGACCAGCAGGCGCTGGGCGCCTACCGGGCCGTCGAGCAGCGCGGGCTGCGCATCCCCGACGACATCAGCGTCATCGGCTTCGACAACCTGCCGATGGCGCAGTGGATCTCGCCCGCGCTGACCACGGTCAACCAGCCGGTCGCGACGATGGCGGCCGAGGCCGCGCGGATGGTGCTGCGGCACGCCGAAACCGGCCGCTTCGAGACCAACCGCGTCGAACTGGCCACCGACCTGGTCCTGCGCGCCAGCACCGGTCCCGGCCCGAAGGCCTGACGCACCGCGCCCGCCCCGGCACACCGCGCATCGGGGACCAGATCACACGGCCTCCGGGAAATATCGGGAGTCGGCGACGCGTTGCGACCAGCGTGGGCGGGACGACGGGTCCCGGACCGTGGCGCGTGTGGAAAGGCTGATCCTGTCGTGACTGTGGCTCTCTCCGTTCTCGATCTGGCGCACATCGGCGAGGGGGAGACCGCCGCGGACAGCTTCACCGCCAGCGTCGACATGGCCCAACGCGCCGAGCGGTGGGGCTACCACCGCATCTGGTACGCCGAGCACCACAACATGCCGACCATCGCTTCCTCGGCGACGAGCGTGCTGATCGGCCACGTCGCGTCCCGGACCAGCACGATCCGGCTGGGCGCGGGCGGCATCATGCTGCCCAACCACTCGCCGCTGACCATCGCCGAGCAGTTCGGCACGCTCGAAACCCTGTTCCCCGGCCGGATCGACCTCGGTTTGGGCCGCGCGCCGGGCAGCGACCAGCGCACGATGCGGGCGCTGCGCCGCGATCCCACCTCGGCCGACGCGTTCCCGCAGGACGTGCTGGAGCTGCAGGGCTACCTGGCCGGCGAGACCCGAGTCGCCGGGGTCAACGCCACACCCGGCTACGGCACGAAGGTGCCGCTGTACGTGCTGGGTTCGTCGATGTTCGGCGCGCAGCTGGCCGCCCTGCTGGGTCTCCCCTACGCCTTCGCCTCGCACTTCGCCCCGGACGCGCTGGAGGCTGCGACCTCGCACTACCGGCGCGAGTTCCAGCCCTCGGCGCAGCTGTCGGAGCCCCACATCATCGCCGGGGTCAACGTGATCGCGGCGGACACCACCGAGTACGCCCAGCAGCAGCTGCTGGAGGCCAAGCGCTACCGGGCGGGCCGGATGTTGGCCCAGGGCCGCAACCTCAGCACCGAGGAGATCGACGCCCTGCTGGCCTCCCCCGCCGGCCGCCAGATCGAGGGGATGACCCGCTACAGCGCGGTCGGCACTCCGGCCGAGGTGGACGACTACCTCGACAAGTTCGCCAAGCAGGCCCAGGCCGACGAGCTCATGGTCGTCTCCTCGGCCGTCGACCGCGCCGCCTGGCTGCGCTCCCTGGAACTCCTCGCCGACGTCCGCGGCCTCGGCGACTGACACCACCTCTCCGGCTCCGGGGCTCCTGGAGCGAGATGGTTCTGGTGCGAACCGTCCGGGCGTTCCAGACGTCGATCACGGACGGTTCGGACCAGAACCGCGCGGTGCTCACCCCCAGTCGCGAGCACCCCGGGGACGAGATCAGGCGGCGAGCCGGAATTGGAGCTGGTCGGCGAGCTCGTTCATGATCTTCGCGTAGCTGGCGTGGCTCATCGGGGCGACGGCTTCCCACTCGACGAACCGGTCTGCGCTCGCCGCGGGCGTGGCGGCGAAGACGGGGTTCTGCTTCATCTGCTCGGGCGTCATCGACGCCGACCGCGCGTCCCAGAGGAAGATGTCGCCGGGGTAGGCGTTGGCCTTCTCCCAGGACAGCCGCTCGAAGTATCCGCCGCCTGCCTGGTCGGGGTTGGCCGGCGTGGTGATCGGCAGGCCGAGTTCCTTGACGTAGTAGTCCAGGTCGGGGTTGCGGGCGGGCACGACGACGAAGAACTCCTCCTTCGTGCCGCCGATCGCCAGGATCGACTTGCCCTCGGCCTTCATCCGCGCGCCGATGTCGCGCAGCCGGGACGCGGCGGCGTGGAACGCCTGCTCGTCGGCCTTGACCTTCGGCGACTCCACGTCCGCGCCCAGGGCGCGGGCGAGCTCCTTGTACTTGCCGATCGCGGCGGGCAGCGCGATGCCGGACTGCTGCACGCCCGCGGTCGGCACGATCTGCTTGACCTTCTGCTCCTGGTCCTCGACCAGGTGCCACAGGCCCGGGTACTCGGCGTACTTGCCGCTGACCAGCAGGTCCGGGTGCAGCGAGGCGAGCCGTTCCAGGTTGACCTCGCCGTAGCCCGCGCCGGTGACGTCGGTGAGCGCCTGGGGGTCGAGGCTGCCGGCCTCGGGTTCGACCGAACCGTCGTCGCGCACCAGCGGACCGAAGGTTCCGGCGATCTTCACGCCGAAGTCCTGCAGCGCGGCACCGGCCGAGACCTGGGCGACGATCTGCTGCGGACGCTCGGGGCGGGTCACCGTGATGCCGCGGTCATCGGTGTAGGACCAGCCGTCGCCGGTCTGTTCGGGCTGCGATGATCCGCACGCGGACAGCGTGCCGACGGCGGCGAGCGAGGCCGCGGTCAGCGCGGCGGCCCGGATCGTGTGACGCAAGGTCGACCTCCCATGATTCTAAGGCTAGGCTAACCTAGCACCACGAATCGGGAGGTTTCGGATGACCGTCGCACGAACAGGACGAATTGCCAGCACCAAGCCGGAATACCGGCTGTTCCCGGTCGAGGTGACCCGGGTGCTGCGGCTCGGCCCCAGCTTCGTGCGGATCACCTTCGGCGGCGCCTGCCTGTCCGGGTTCGGGTTCGGCGGTCACGACCAGCGCATCAAGATCGTGCTGCCCAAGCCGGGCCGCGCGCTCGACGACTTCCCCGAGGGCGACGACTGGTACCCGCGCTGGCTGGACCTGCCCGACGACGTCCGTCCCGACCTGCGGACCTACACCGTCCGCGACTACCGGCCCCACGCGCAGGAGGTCGACGTCGACTTCGTGCTGCACGGGCTCGACGATGGCCACGCCGGTCCTGCCTCCACCTTCGCCGCCGCCGCGCGGCCCGGCCAGCTCATCGGTCTGTTCGCGCCGGACCGGCCCGGCTCGGGCCGGATGTGGGGCTGCGAGTGGTCTCCCCCGGCCTCCGCCGACCGCCTGGTGCTGGCCGGCGACGAGACAGCGGTGCCCGCGCTCGCGGCCATCGTGGAATCGCTGCCCGCCGACGCGCGCGGCGTGGTCTGCGTCGAGGTCCCCGACAGCGGCGACGAGCAGGAGTGGGCACGCCCCGCCGGGGTGGACGTCCGCTGGTACCCGCGCGCCGGAGCACCGCACGGAAAGCACCTCACCGAGGGCGTGGCCGAGGCGCTGCGCGAACTGCGCCCGGTCCGCGACACCTCCCCGCGGCCGTCCGAGCTCGACGACGTCGACGTCGACACCGGGGTGCTCTGGGAGGTGCCGGAAGGAGCGACGGGCTCGATCTACGGGTTCCTGGCGGGTGAGGCGGGCGTGATCAAGCGGTTGCGCCGATTGCTGATCGACGAGCACGGCGTCCCCAAGCAGGCGGTGGCGTTCATGGGCTATTGGCGCGAAGGTCGTTGCTGACCCATTTGTCGGACTGGCGCGCTAGCGTCTTCGGCATCGGGTCGGGCCACCTCACACCGAAGGACAGCGCCATGCCAGTCACCTCGACCGCGCCAACCGACGACTTCGTCGCGCAGGCGGACTCCTACCGCCGGGAACTGATCGCGCACTGCTACCGGATGCTGGGCTCTCTGCAGGACGCGGAGGACCTCGTTCAGGAGACCTACCTCAAGGCGTGGCGGTCCTACGACCGCTTCGAGGGCCGCAGTTCGGTCCGCACCTGGCTGTACAAGATCGCCACGACGACCTGCCTGACGGCGCTGGAGAGCCGCAAGCGGCGTCCGCTGCCCAGCGGTCTGGGCGCTCCGGCCGACGACGTGCCGCACGAGAAGGTCGTCGAGTCCGGCGAAGTGCCGTGGCTGCAGCCGATCCCGGACGGGATGATCGCCGACACCGCCACCGACCCGGCCTCGATCGTGGGGCTTCGGGAGAGCACGCGGCTGGCGTTCATCGCCGCCCTGCAGCACCTGCCCGCGCGGCAGCGGGCGGTGCTGATCCTGCGCGACGTCCTCAAGTGGCGGGCCGCGGAGGTCGCCAGCGCCCTGGAGATCTCCACCGCCGCGGTCAACAGCGTGCTGCAGCGCGCCCGCGCCCAGATCGCCGACGTCTCCCCGACCGAGGAGGACCGGCCGCAACCGCTCACCGCCGAGCAGGAGCGGCTGCTGGAGCGCTACGTGGCCGCGTTCGAGGCCAAGGACGTGTCGACGATCGTGGACCTGTTCACCGCGGAGGCCGTCTGGGAGATGCCGCCCTTCCGCCTGTGGGTGCGCGGCGGCGAGCGGATCGCGCAGCTCAACGCCAGGCAGTGCCCGGCCGGGCCGGACGGGCTGCGGCTGCGCCACACCCGCGCCAACGGGCAGCTGGCCTTCGGCGTCTACATCCGCGGCGAGGACGACGTGTTCCGCCCCTTTCAGCTGCACGTGCTCGAACTCGGCGACACGCGGGTCGAGCACGTGGTGTGCTTCTTCGACGTGGACTTCGCCAAGTTCGGCCTCCCGGACTCGGTGACCGACTGATCTGTGCTGATCGGCGTTACCTCCTACAGTGGGCGCCGGAGACGTCAGGGGTCTGGTGGCCCCCACGGCCTTCAAAGCCGATGGCGCCGAGCACCTCGGCGCGGCGGGTTCGATTCCCGTCCGTCTCCGCCAACTCGTTCCCCGATCGCGAGGGATGTCGATGGGCGGCTACCGGCTCACGCAGTACGCGCACGGCGGCGGATGCGCCTGCAAGATCCCGCCGGGCGAGCTGGAGGAGGTCGTCGGCGGGCTGATGCCGGAGGTCGCCGAGCCGAACGCGAAGCTGCTGGTCGGGTTGGACACCGGCGACGACGCCGCCGTGGTGTGCACCGACGAGGGCGCGGGGCTCGTGGTGACCACGGACTTCTTCACGCCCGTGGTCGACGAGGCGTTCGACTGGGGGCGGATCGCGGCGGCCAACGCGCTGTCCGATGTGTACGCGATGGGCGCGACACCGCTGCTCGGGGTGAACCTGCTCGGCTGGCCCCGGGACGTACTGCCGTTCGAACTGGCCGGTGAGGTGCTGCGCGGCGGCTCGGAGGTCGCGGCCGCGGCCGGGTGTCACCTGGGCGGAGGGCACAGCGTCGACGACCCGGAACCCAAGTACGGGCTGGCGGTGACCGGTCTGGTGGACCCCGACCGGATGCTGCGCAACGACGCGGCCCGGCCGGGTCTGCCGCTGACGCTGACCAAACCGCTGGGCATCGGAGTCCTCAACACCCGGCACAAGCAGACCGGCGAGCGGTTCGCCCACGCCGTTGCGGCGATGACCGAGCTCAACCGGGACGCCTCGAAGGCGGCGCTGCGCTCCGGCGCGGTGTGCGCCACGGACGTCACCGGTTTCGGGCTCCTCGGGCACCTGTTCAAGATGATGCGCGCCTCCGGCACGACGGCCGAGCTCGACGTCGCGGCCGTGCCCTACCTGGAGGGCGCCCGGGAGGCCGTGCGCGACGGCTACATCAGCGGAGGCACCCGCCGCAACCTCGACTGGGTGAGGCCACACCTGGATCCGGGAGGCACCAGCGCCGAAGACCTCTTCCTGCTCGCCGACGCCCAAACCTCAGGCGGCCTCCTGGTGGTCGGCGAAATCCCCGGCTTCCCGGTCATCGGCCACGTTTTCCCCGGCCGAACCGACGACATCCGAATCACCCTCCGCTGAACCACGCCGAATACCGCCGTATTCAGGCCACGGATTGCGGCGGTATTCAGGCAACGCACCACCACAGCCACCACCAGACGACGGAAAACCGCCGTAATCAGACACCGGAACACGGCAGTAATCCGGTGCCGAACCACCACGGCCACCGACCACGTCCATCACCGGACGACGGACAATCGCCGTAGTCGGACAGCGGATTACGGCGGTATTCAGGTACCCGATTACGGCGGTAATCCGGGTGGCGGAGGGCGGCGGTGTTCCGGTGGTGCCCACATCTTGGGCTGCGTTGACGGTGTGGGGGTGTGGTCCTAGCTTGGGGTTCATGGGTCACCGGCTGCGATTGGTCACGCGCGACCACATCGACCTGCTCCGGGTCATCGCCGCCGCCTGTCCGCGGTAGAAGGCGAAAGTCCGCCGCTTCTCCCCTTTTCCCCCGCACGCCCCCGGCTCGACGCCGGTGGTGCGTCGCGCTCCCCAGCACCGCGTCGCAGCGGTGTTCCCCCTCGACCCGCGCCGTTGACGCAGGGAGGACACGAGGATGGTTCGACCAACGCAGTTGCACCTGGCAGTGGCGCTCGACGGGACGGGCTGGCACCCGGCCTCGTGGCGATCCGCGCACGCCAGGCCAGCCGAGCTGTTCACCGCCGGGTACTGGCTGGACCTGGTGCGTCGCGCCGAATCCGGACTGCTGGACTTCGTCACCTTCGCCGACTCGCTGGGCCTGCAATCCAGCCTCCCCGACGGGCCCGACGAGCGCACCGATCGGGTGCGCGGCAGGTTGGACGCGGGTCTGATCGCCGCGCGGGTGGCACCGCGCACCCACCACATCGGCCTGGTGCCGCACGTCGTGGTCACCCACACCGAGCCGTTCCACGTCTCCAAGGCCGTCGCCACGCTCGACCACGTCTCCGGCGGCCGTGCGGGATGGCTGCCGCAGGTCAGCGCGAGCCCAGGCGACAACGCGCACTTCGGTCGCCGCGAGATCGTCCCGGACGAGCTGCTGGACGAGGCCGCCGATCACGTCGAGGTCGTGCGCCGGTTGTGGGATTCGTGGGAGGACGACGCGGAGATCCGCGACGTGGCCACCGGCCGGTTCATCGACCGCGACAAGCTGCACTACGTCGAGTTCCGCGGCGAGTGGTTCAGCGTCAAGGGACCGTCGATCACCCCGCGCCCGCCGCAGGGTCAGCCGTTGGTGGTCGCCACCGCCGGCGACCGGGCCGGGTACCGGTTCGCCGCCCGCTCCGCCGACGTCGTGCTCACCCCCGTGCCGGATGCGCAGGCCGCCGGAGACGTCGTCAACCAGGTTCGCTCGCACCGCGTTTCGGACGATCCGCTGCACGTCTTCGGCGACCTGGTGGTGTTCCTGGGCACCGACGCCGCGGACCGCAGGGCACGCCTGGACGAGCTCGATCAACCATCCACTTCGGACACACCGGTGTTCGCCGGCACGGCCGAGCGGCTGGCGGACCTGCTGCTGTCGCTGGCCGAGCGCGGCGTGACCGGGTTCCGGCTGCACCCGGGCGAACTGCCCCGCGACCTGACCGCGATCACTGAGGAGCTCGTTCCGGAATTGCAGCGGCGCGAGGTCTTCCGCACCGAGCAGCCGACGGGGACGCTGCGCGAACGGCTCGGGCTGACCCGTCCGGTCAACCGCTACGCGACCGCTGGAGGCACGTCGTGACCAAGCAGATCCACCTGGCCGCGCACTTCCCCGGGGTCAACAACACCACGGTGTGGACCGATCCGCGGTCGCTGAGCCAGATCGAGTTCTCCTCGTTCGCGCACCTGGCCGAGACCGCCGAGCGGGCGAAGTTCGACTTCCTGTTCCTCGCCGAGGGCTTGCGGTTGCGCGAGCACGCCGGCCGGATCCACGACCTCGACGTCGTGGGCCGTCCCGACACGTTCACCGTGCTCGCGGCCCTGGCCGGGGTGACCGAGAGGCTCGGGCTGGCGGGCACCATCAACTCCACGTTCAACGAGCCCTACGAGGTGGCGCGCCAGTTCGCCAGCCTCGACCACCTCTCTGCCGGGCGTGCCGCGTGGAACGTGGTGACCTCCTGGGACGCCTTCACCGGCGAGAACTTCCGGCGCGGCGGGTTCCTGCCCGAGGACCAGCGCTACGAGCGCGCCCGGCAGTTCCTGCGCACCGCCACCGAGCTGTTCGACTCCTGGCGCGGTGACGAGATCATCGCCGACGCGGAGTCGGGCGTGTTCCTGGCCGATCCGCGCGCGGGCGAGTTCGAGCACGCCGACGCGCACTTCGACATCCGCGGCCGGTTCAACGTGCCGCGCAGCCCGCAGGGCCGACCGGTGATCTTCCAGGCGGGCGATTCCGAAGCCGGTAGGGAGTTCGCGGCCTCGGCCGCCGATGCGATCTTCACCCGGCACGGGACGTTGCAGGCGGGCAAGGACTTCTACGCCGACGTCAAGTCCCGGCTGGCCGCGCACGGTCGTTCCCGGGAGGACCTGCTGGTGTTCCCGGCGACCACGGTGGTCCTCGGCGACAGCGACGCCGACGCGCAGGAGCAGGCCGCCATCATCCGCAAGCAGCAGGTCAGCGGGCCGACCGCGATCTCGTTCCTGGAGCAGCTGTGGAACACCGACCTCAGCGAGCTCGATCCCGACGGCCCGCTGCCGGAGTTCGACCCGGTGGTCGACGCCGACGCCATCACCCAGGGCCGGGCCAGCACCCGCACGTTGGGCGACCGGGTGGCCACCGCCCGCAGCTGGCGGGAGCTCGCAGAGGCGAAGAAGCTCTCCGTCCGCGAGCTGATCATCGAGGTCACCGCCCGGCAGTCGTTCATCGGCAGTCCTTCCACGGTCGCCGAGGAGATGAACCGCTTCGTGCAGGAGGACGCCTCCGACGGGTTCATCCTGGTGCCGCACCTGACTCCCGGCGGGCTGGACGACTTCGCCGCTCAGGTCGTACCGCTGCTGCAGGAGCGCGGCGTCTACCGGACCGAGTACCCGGTGGCCACGCTGCGCGAGAACCTCGGCCTGACACCCGCACCCGTTTCCTAGGCATTCCGGAGGCTTTCGATGCCGGTCCCGCTGTCGGTCCTGGACCTCTCGCCCATCGTCTCCGGGCAGACCGCCGAGGACGCGCTGCGCAACACCCTCGATCTGGCGCGTCGCACCGAGGAGTTCGGCTACCGCCGCTACTGGGTCGCCGAGCACCACCTCACGCCGGGCGTGGCCTCGGCGGCACCGGCCGTGCTGCTGACCGCGATCGCCGCGGCGACCAGCACCATCCGCGTCGGCTCGGCGGCGGTGCTGCTGGGCCAGCACTCGCCGCTGACCGTGGCCGAGCAGTTCGGCACCCTCGCCCAGCTGCACCCGGGCCGGGTGGACCTGGGCGTGGGCCGGTCCGGGAAGAAGCGCACGCAGGAGCTCGCCGAACGGCTGACCGCCCCGGCCGAGAGCGAAGGATCCACCGTCGACGGCCTGGTGGTCCCGCCGAAACCCCGTGCGGTGGCCCGATCGGAGAAGTACGCGGCGCGGCTGCGCCAGCAGGCCGAGCTCGTCGGCGCCCCCGCCGAGGAACTGGCCTACCGGGAGCAGGTGGAGCGGGTGCGGCGGTTCGTCGAAGGAGGGTTTCCCGGCCCGGACGGCGAGCCGGTGCGCGCGAACCCGGCCGAGGGAGCCGATCTGGACCTGTGGGTCCTGGGCTCCAGCGGTGGTGAAAGCGCCGTCACCGCAGCGGAACTGGGCATCCCGTTCGCGGCGAGCTACCACATCACTCCGTCGACGGTGCTGGAGACCGTGCGGTCCTACCGGGAGCACTTCACGCCGTCGGAACGCCTGGCCCGGCCCTACGTGGTGGTGTCAGCGGACGTGGTGGTCGCCGAGACCGGGGATCGAGCGCGAGAGCTCGCCTCGCCCTACGGCGCGTGGGTGCACAGCATCCGCGCGGGCGCGGGCGCCATCCCGTTCCCCTCCCCCGCCGAGGCCGCCGAGTTCGAGTGGGACGCCGAGGCGCGGGACGTCGTCGCCGACCGGCTGGCCACCCAGTTCGTCGGCACCCCGGACGAGGTGGCCGACAGGCTCACGACCCTGCAGCGGGTGACCGGGGCCGACGAACTGGTCATCACGACCATCACCCACCAGCACCCCGACCGGGTCCGCTCCTACGAACTCCTCGCCAAGACCTGGAACGGGGCGTAAGAGCACGAGAAGGCACTGCTTCAGGTGTGGGACTCAGCTCGCACCGCCGCGGGTTCTGACACGTCTTCTGGCGAGGACAGCCGTTGCGCCGTGTAGTGGACATACATCAGCAACGGATCCCGCAGCCAGAAGACGTGTCAGGTTCCGCCACCCGCACCCCCGAGCAAGACAACTCATGAACAAGCGCTAGCCGCGGCCGATGAAGGGCATCGTGGTGGCGGTGATGGTCATGAACTGGACGTTGGCGTTGAGCGGAAGCCCGGCCATGTAGAGCACGGCGTCGGCGACGTGCTGCGGGTCGAAGGTGGGTTCCGGGCGCACCGATCCGTCGGCCTGGGCGGCGCCGGTGGCGATGCCGGAGGTCATGTCGGTGGCGGCGTTGCCGATGTCGATCTGGCCGCAGGCGATGTCGTGCGCGCGGCCGTCCAGCGAGATCGACTTGGTCAGCCCGGTGATGGCGTGCTTGGTCGTCGTGTAGGCGACGCTGCGCGGCCGGGGCGCGTGCGCGGAGATCGAGCCGTTGTTGATGATGCGCCCGCCGCGCGGGTCCTGGTCCTGCATGATCCGGAACGCGTGGTGGGCGCACAGGTACGAGCCGGTCAGGTTCGCCTGCACCACCGCGTTGAAGTCGGTGGCCGACAGCTCGCCGACGTCGCCGGCGGGGCCGAACGTGCCGGCGTTGTTGACCAGCAGGTCCAGCCGCCCCCACCGCTCGCGGACGCCGTCGAAGAGGGCCGCCACCGAGTCGGGATCGGTGACGTCGGTGGGCATGACCGCAGCACCCGCGGCGTCGCCGGCCGCCTCGATCAACGGCTCGGCGCGACGCCCGGCCAGCGCCACCCCGTACCCCTCGTCCAGCAGCGCTCGGGCGATCACCCGCCCCAGTCCCGACCCGGCACCCGTCACGACCGCGACCCGCGTGTTGCTCATGGCCTCATTGTCACCTCTCGCCGACCGACCGCGGATCAGCCCCCGCGGCCGGTCGGCGCTCTCGGCTACTTCCGCGTCGCCGCGGCGAGCTCGGACGGCAGCTCGAAGTCCTGGCCCTCGACCCGTCCCGGGCGGATCTTGACCCGGTCCACGGCGGGCCTCCTGCCCGAGGCGGAGACCACGACGGTCACGAAACCCTCCGGCAGGTCGTGGACCTCGTACTCGCCCGCCGGCGAGGCGACGAGGCGGGCCAGCTGCAGGCCGGACTGGTCGGTGATGGTCAGGACCGCGCCGGGAACCGGGGTTCCCGCGCTGTCGCGCACGGCGCCGGAAAGGGTGCGGTGCCTGCGGGGTTTCGGCGCCTCGAACACCGGGTCCAGCACCACGCCGTCGTCGTCCTCGTGCTCGTACGTGCCGGCTGCCGTCACCGCCTCCGGGTCGGCTCCGGCCTTGCGCCGCACCCACCACTGGTGACCGACGACCAGCGCGATGCCGAAGGCGAACCAGCAGCACAACCCGAGGATGCCGCGCGCAGCCCCGACTCCGTCGAAGTAGAGGATGCCGCGCATCGAGTCGACCGCCTGGCCGAGGGGCAGAACCCCGTGCAGCGCCTGGAAGAACGGCGGCACCAGTTCCTTCGGGATCGCGCCGCCCGAGGACGGCATGCTCAGCAGCACGAACAGCCCCATCGCCACACCGGGCAGGAACTGCTTGACGAACGGCACGAGCCCGAACGACGTCCACCCCACGGCTTGGGTCAGCAGGAAGCCGACCAGCAGCAGCGACGGCTGGTTGTAGATCACGCCCATGGACAGCGCGGCCGTGTAGCAGACGATCGAGGCGAACGCGCCGACCCCGACCAGGGCGGCGAGCTTCTGGCGGGTGCGCAGTTCGGCGCGCAGCAGCATCATCACCGTGATGTAAGGCGGGATGTTCATCGCCAGCAGGCAGTAGAGCAGACCGGTGCCCATCACGTCGCCGGGTGCGGACGGTGCGAGGTCGGTGAGCACCAGGGGGTGTCCGGTGGCTGCGGCGACCGGGGTGAAGATCTGCTGCAGGATCATCATCAGCGCCGAGCCGTTGGCCTTGGCGTAGAGCAGTTCGCCGCTGCCGGGGTCGTAGCCGGCGACGGCGTCGCGCTGGGTGATGGCTTCGCGCGCGGCAGCCTCGTCGGGGACCGGGGTGATGTCGAAGCCGCCGGGCATGCGCGCTTGGAAGGTCGCGGCGAGCTGGTGCGCGGCGTGGTCGCCGACGACCACCACGGGCATGTCGTGGGGTTTCGGGGCGTGCATCGGCAGCAGGTAGCAGAGCATGAACCCGCAGATGAAGAACGCGGGGAACCACAGGGTGCTGACCAGCGTGCGGACCGTCGACGGCGGCTGTGCCTCGGTCAAGGAACCTCCTTCTTCGCGGCGCGGGAGAACGGTTGCGTCGAACAACCATTAGCAATGCTAACTTACCCCCGCGCGCACCTCCCCCGGGCTCATGACCTCGATCGAAATGCGAATTCCTTCCAGATCCGTAGCCTCAAACAGCAGGGGGAAGGAGTCGGCCGCACCATGCGCACCCGCTTATGCACGTTCTTCGCCGCGCTGATCGCGATCGCGACCCTCGCCCCGACGGGTTGCCAGCCGGCCCCGGCTCCACCTCCACCGCAGGGCGGCGGCACCACCTCCGGCGAGCAGGGCGGCGCAGCAGCTCCTGACGGACCGCCGGTGGTGGCGGTCAAGATCGACAACTCGTCCGAGGGGCGCCCACCGGTGGGCATCGACGCGGCGGACGTGGTCTACGTCGAGCCGGTCGAAGGCGGGCTGAGCCGGATCCTGGCCATCTTCGCGACCCACAAGCCCAAGACCGTCGGCCCGGTGCGCAGCGCACGCGAGACCGACGCCGAGCTCCTCCCGCAGTACGGGAGGCCCACGCTGGCCTACTCGGGCGCGGCTCCCGAGGTGCTGCCGATCATCGCGGCCGCCCCGCTGACCGATGCCTCCGACGCCAACGCGCCCGAGGCCTACTCC
Source organism: Saccharopolyspora terrae (assembly GCF_004348435.1). NCBI lineage: Bacteria > Bacillati > Actinomycetota > Actinomycetes > Pseudonocardiales > Pseudonocardiaceae > Saccharopolyspora > Saccharopolyspora terrae. Next base: position 26,582 of record NZ_SMKS01000009.1, read on the forward strand.
CGCGACGAGGCCCGCTCGGTTCCGCACAACCTGTTCGTCGACTCGACCAGGCTGCCGCCTGCGCAGCCGTGGCCCGGAGCGAGCAGGCCGCTGATCGGCGACGTTCCCGGCGGCGGCGCGCCCACCGAGCGCTACGAGGTCCGCTACCCCGCCGCCACCATCGGGTTCTTCTACAACCACCAGTCGCAGCGGTGGATGGTCTCGATGGACGGCGAGCCCTACGCGGCGGTGCACAGCGGCCGACTCGGCGTCTCGACCGTGATCGTCCAGAAGGTCCGCACTCACGATTCAGCGGTGCGCGACGCCGCGGGCAACCCGTCGCCGGTGGCCGAGAGCATCGGCAGCGGTCCGATGGTGATGCTGCGCGACGGCAAGAGCTTCGAGGGCACCTGGAACCGGACCTCCCCCGAAGCTCCCACCACCTACACCGACCGGACCGGCGCACCGCTCACGGTGGACACCGGTCAGGTCTGGGTCGTGCTCAGCCCCGTCTAGAACTGGTCGACGAGCAGGGCGATGGAGAAGTAGCCGTAGAACACCACGGCCACGCACATCATGACCATCCGCCAGCCGCCCAGCCGGATCGAGCGCGGGAGGAACCGGCGGTTGGTGAAGATCAGCAGCATCGAGTACAGGAACATCACCACGCCGCCCGCCGACGAGGAGATCAGGATCAGCGCCAGCGGTTCCTCGGTGCCCGACAGCAGGATCGCCGATCCGGCGACGATCATCACCCAGATCACCGCGAAGTAGATGCGGCTCTCGGTGACCTTCGTGCTGCCGCGGAAGAAGGTGACCTTGACGGTGTCGGCGGTGAGCCGGCTGACCCAGTCCATGATGCCCAGCTGGGTGGAGAACAGCGCGATCGCACCGGCCATCCAGAAGGCGGTCTGGAACCACCCCCCGAAGCGCTGGCCGAAGATCTCGCCCTGGGCGCGGATGAAGTCGAAGTCGTCCTCCGGCAGCGGAACGCCGAACACCGTGGCGTAGGCCAGCACCGACATGATCACCAGCGTTCCGCAGCCGAGCAGGAAGAAGGTGCCGAACTGCTCGACGTTGGCGACCTTCCACCAGCCCTTCCAGCGGCGCCGGTTCTCGTCGCTGTCGAGGAACATGTGCCCGGTGCCCGCGGCGGCGGCTTCCTGGCCGGTGAACGGCGAGGTCACGCGCGGCATGTACTGCCCCATGCCCATCTGCTTGTCGCGCGCCCAGTTGCTCTGGACCAGGTTGTTGCCGCCGCCGGCGCCGGCGAAGGCGATCGCGCCCAGCAACGCGGCGATCCCGCCGACCTCCTCCATCGGCGGCAGTTGCCCGACGTGGGCGAAGCTCGCGCCGAACGCGGCCCAGTCGGACAGCCCGGTTCCGACGAACAGGGCCACCACGAGGAACACCGCGATCCCGCCGACCAGCACCATCTCGACGCGTTCCACGGTCTTGTAGACCACTTTGGACAGGGTCAGGGCCGCGCCGATGGCCACCATGGCCACGATCGCGATGGGCACCGGCGAGCCCGCCCCGGCCACGTAGGTCACGATGGTGGCCGCGCCGGTCGCCCAGCCCGGCCACAGATTCGGGATGATCGCGATGACGGTGATCAGCACGCCCAGCGGCGGCCAGATCCGGGTGAAGCCGGTGACGGCGGTCTCGCCGGTGGCCAGCGTGTACCGCTCGATCTCCATGTTGAGGATGTACTGCATGAAGAAGCCGAGCACGGCCGTCCACATCAGAACGAGCCCGACCTGACTGGTGATGTAGGGCCACAGCACGAACTCGCCGGAACCGATCGCGGTGGCGGTGAGGATGATGCTGGCCCCGAAGATCTGGCGGAACGTGCGGGGTTCGGGCAGGTCTCGGTACTTGGCCGCGGGAAGGAATCTGCTGGGCAGTTCGCGGGCTTCGGCCCCTGCCTCCGGTACCTCTCGATCCTGGATGGCCACGATGCCTCCTGGCTGGAGCGGATTCGGCCGATCAGGTGTAGCAACCCGAACCGGTTCTGTGAACCAGATCACAGTACTTGATCCATCCCGAATGTCCGATTTGAGATCTGTGCGCAGCGGAAACACCCTTTCGAACGCAGGTGCTCACACCGCCCTCTCGGGTAAAGTGATCTTTTCTCCGCACCTCGCCGAAGGGACCCGCACCAATGCCCAAGTTCTCCTGGCACACCGACCCCGTTCCGGCGGGTCTGGCGGTGCGGCAGGTGTACGGGTTCCTCTTCGTCCCCGACGGCAGGCTCCTGATCCGCCTCGACGGCACCAAGCACACGCTGCCCGGCGGACGCCCGGAGCCGGGCGAGGTCGCCTACGTCGACATCCTGCGCCGCGAAGCCATGGAAGAGGTCACCGTCGACATCGAGGAGCCGCACTACCTCGGCTACCAGTGCGTCAACGACGGCATCTCCCCCTACGCGCAGGTCCGGATGGCCGCGCTGATCTCCTGCGCCTACCCGCCCGCGCCGGACCCCGACAGCGGGCGCACCTACCGGCGACTGCTGGTGCACCCGAGCAAGGCCGGTGACCTGCTGGCCTGGGGCGAGACCGGGTACCTGCAGGCCACGGCGGCTGCTGAGGCCGCCGTCGGGATCCTCGGCCTGCCCGCCGACGGACTCCCGGCCGCCAGCGAGCTCTGACCGCTCCCACACCCTTCAACCAGGCGAAACCGCCCTTGACCTGGCCGCAGCCGGTCCTCTATCGTTCGCATACAGCACACTTGTTCACTATGCGCACAACGAGAGGTGGTCGGGGTGGCACGCATCCTGAGCCTTCGCGAGGCCGTCGCGGAGCTGGTCCACGACGGTGACACGGTGGCGCTGGAGGGCTTCACGCATCTCATCCCGGTCGCCGCCGGTCACGAGATCATCCGGCAACACCGCAAGGACCTGACGCTGATCCGGATGACGCCGGACATCGTCTACGACCAGATGATCGGCGCGGGCTGCGCGCGCAAGCTGGTCTTCTCCTGGGGCGGCAACCCCGGAGTCGGGTCGCTGCACCGCTTCCGCGACGCCATCCAGAACTCCTGGCCGGTGCCGCTGGAGATCGAGGAGCACAGCCACGCCGGCATGGCCAACCGCTACGCCGCCGGCGCCTCCGGGCTGCCCTTCGCCGTGCTGCGCGGCTACACCGGGACCGACCTGCCCGACCAGACCGACACCATCAAGCCCATCGAGTGCCCGTTCACCGGCGAGCGGCTCACGGCCGTGCCCGCGGTGAACCCGGACGTGGGCATCATCCACGCGCAGCGCGCCGACAAGGCGGGCAACGTGCAGATGTGGGGCATCACCGGCGTGCAGAAGGAGACCGTTCTGGCCTCGAAGCGGTCGCTGGTGACCGTCGAGGAGGTCGTCGAGGAGCTCACCCCGGTGCCCGGCGCCGTCGTGCTGCCGCAGTGGGCTATCACCGCCGTCGCCGAGGTGCCGCGCGGCGCGCACCCCTCCTACGCGCAGGGCTACTACGAGCGGGACAACGAGTACTACCAGGAATGGGACCCGATCGGCCGGGACCGCGAGCGCTTCGAGCAGTGGCTGACGACCGAGGTCCGCGGTGCGGAGAGGAGCGCGCGATGAGCCTGGAGTTCACCTCCGACGAGATGATGACCGTCGGTGCCGCCCGGTCGCTGGACGACGGGGCGAAGTGCTTCGTGGGCATCGGCCTGCCCAGCACGGCGGCGAACCTGGCACGCCGCACGCACGCGCCGAACCTCGTGCTGATCTACGAGTCGGGCACCCTGGGCACCAAGCCGGACCGGCTGCCGCTGTCCATCGGCGACGGAGTGCTGGCCGACACGGCGGATTCGGTGATCAGCGTCCCGGAGATCTTCAACTACTGGTTGCAGCCGGGCCGCATCGACATCGGCTTCCTCGGCGGGGCGCAGGTCGACCGCTTCGGCAACATCAACACCACCGTCATCGGCGGCGACTACCGCAACCCCAAAGTGCGCCTGCCCGGCGCGGGCGGCGCCCCGGAGATCGCGGCGTCGTGCCGCGAGGTGCTGATCGTGATGCGGATGAGCCCGCGCAGCTTCGTCGACCGCGTGGACTTCGTGACCTCGCTGGGCTACGGCACCGGCAAGGGCGACCGCGAGGCGCTGGGCCTGCGCGGACGCGGCCCGGTCAAGGTGATCACCGACCTCGGCGTCCTGCGCCCGGACCCGGAGACCTGCGAGCTCACCCTCACCGAGCTCAGCCCCGGCTCCACCGTCGAGCAGGCCAAGGCGGCCGTCGGCTGGGACCTCAAGGTCGCCGACGACCTCGGGACCCAGGATCCGCCCAGTGAAAACGAGCTGGAAGTCCTGCGCGCCCTGAAAGCTACGGTCTAACCCCGAGGCGGGCACCGCGTCAGACAAGCACCGAAGGTGCTTCCTCTTTCGCACCTGAGCAACTCGCGCCGCCGCGGGTTCTCAGACGTCGTCTGGGGAGGACAGCCGACACGCCGTGTATTGGCATACATCCGTCTCGGATCCCGGAGCCAGGCGGCGTCTGAGGTTCCGCTACCCACACCGCCAAGCAAAGAGACCACAATGCAGTGAAGTTCAAGGAGCTCCTATGACTGTTCATGAGACGCGGTCCGGGTCCGGTCTCATCCTGCCGGAGTACTCGCCGGACGATGCCTCGCACGCGCCGCTGGATTCGCCCGAATACCGGTCCTCGACGCTGCGGCACCCGAAGCAGCCTCTGCAGTACCTGCCGCAATACCTGACCGAGGTCACCGGCCCGCTGCTCGGCCAGGACCGGTGCGGCGCCCAGGACGACGACCTGACCACCCAGCACGACGGGGAACCGCTGGGCGAGCGGATCATCGTCTCCGGCAAGGTGCTGGACTCCTCCGGCAAGCCGGTGCCGAACACGCTGGTGGAGATCTGGCAGGCGAACGCGGCGGGCCGCTACCTGCACCAGGGCGACCGGCACCCGGCCCCGCTGGACCCGAACTTCTCCGGCACCGGCCGCTGCATGACCGACGCCGAGGGCAACTACCGGTTCGTCACGATCAAGCCGGGCGCCTACCCGTGGCGCAACCACGACAACGCCTGGCGTCCCGCGCACATCCACTTCTCGTTGTTCGGGCAGGCGTTCACGCAGCGGCTGATCACCCAGATGTACTTCCCGGGCGACCCGCTGTTCCACCAGGACCCGATCTTCAACTCGGTGCGCGACGAGAAGGCGCGGGAGCGGATGATCTCCCGGTTCGACCTGGACTCGACCGAGCCCGAGTGGGCGTTGAGCTACAAGTGGGACATCGTGCTGCGCGGTCCCCAGGCCACGGTGTTCGAGGACGAGGAAGAGGAGGACGACGACTGATGGGCGCTCCCGCCACCACCCCGTCGCAGACGGTCGGCCCGTTCTTCGCGCTGCCGCAGGGCATGCTCTGGGACGACGGCCCCGAACTCGTCCCCGCCGACCGCGAGGGCGCGTTCGTGCTGCGCGGTGTTCTCCGCGACGGCAACGGCGATCCGGTCCCGGACGGCGTCATCGAGATCTGGCAGGCCGACGAGCAGGGCCGCTTCGACCACCCCGACGACCCGCGCCCGGAGTCCTCCGGCTGGCAGGGGTTCGGCCGGTGCGGCACCGACCCGGAGGGCCGCTTCTGGTTCCGCACGGTCAAACCGGGCCCGCTGCCCACCCCGGGCGGGCAGACCGAGGCGCCGCACATCGACGTCACGGTGCTGGCGCGCGGCATGCTCAACCGGGTGGTGACCCGCGTGTACTTCCCGGACGAGGCGGCCAACGACACCGACCCGGTGCTCTCGGCCGTGCCCGCGCAGCGCCGGGACACGCTGATCGGAGTCGCCGAGGCCGACGGCGTGCGGTTCGACATCCGCCTGCAGGGCGATGGCGAAACGGTGTTCTTCGCGGTCTGATGGTGCCGCGAGTCCACACGGGATCGAGGGAGGCCGGCTTGTTCGGTTCGATGTTCAGCACCCCGGAGGCCGCGGCGCGCACCGGCGACGACGCGTGGTTGCAGGCGATGCTGGACTTCGAGTCGGCGCTGGCCGCCGCCCAGTCCGAAGCCGGGATCGTGCCCGCCGAGGCCGCGGCGGACATCGCCGCGCACTGCCGCGCCGAGGAGTTCGACTCCGCCTCCCTCGGTGAGCGCGCGGTGTCCTCGGCGACCCCGGTGATCGCCCTGGTCAAGGACCTCACCGCCCTGGTCGGCCCGGATTCCAGGCCGCACGTGCACAAGGGAGCGACCAGCCAGGACGTCATCGACACGGCGGCGATGCTGGTGACCCGCGGCGTGCTGGACCTGGTCCTCGACGACCTCCGGGAAGCGGCTCGGGAGTGCGCGCGGATGGCCGACGAGCACCGGGACACGGTGCTCGTCGCCCGGTCGCTGTTGCAGCAGGCGCTCCCGACGACGTTCGGGCTGCGCTGCGCGGGCTGGCTGACCGCGCTGGACGAGGCGATCGCCGGGCTGGAGCGAGTCCCGCTGGCTGTCCAGTTCGGCGGCGCGGCCGGCACTCTCGCGTCGCTGGGAACCGATGGCACCGCGGTGCTGACCGGGCTCGCCGAGCGGCTCGGCCTGGCAGAACCGGTGCTGCCCTGGCACACCGACCGCACCCGCATCGCCGAGCTCGCGGGCGCCCTGGGCGCGGTGTCCGGGGTGCTGGGCAAGATCGCCCTGGACGTGGAGCTGCACGCCCAGACCGAGGTCGGCGAGCTCACCGAGGGCAAGCCGGGTGGTTCCTCGGCCATGCCGCACAAGCAGAACCCGGCCACGTCGGTGCTGATCACCGCCTCGACCCACCGGGTCCCGGGGCTGGTGGCGACGCTGCTGTCGGCGATGCCGCAGGCCTACGAGCGCGCGGCCGGGGCGTGGCAGTCCGAGTGGGAGCCGCTGACCGAACTGCTGCGGCTGACCGCCGGCGCCGCCCGCCGAACCCGAGAACTCCTGTCGAGCCTGCGCGTCCACCCCGAGCGCATGGCTGCCAACCTCGAATTGACCCGCGGCCTGGTGCTCGCCGAGAACGCCGCGGCCCGGCTGGCCGGGGCGCTCGGCCGCACCGAGGCCCAGGAACTGGTCGCCGCACTGTGCCGCCGCACCGTCGAACGCGGCAGCACGCTGCGGGCCGAACTGCTCGCGGAGCCGAGGGTCCGCGACGTGCTGTCCGAGCAGGACGTCATCGCGGCCACGTCGGCGAGCGATTACCTGGGCGCCGCATCGGATTTCATCGACCGGGCACTGGCCGCACACACCCGATTGGAGAAGCGGTGAACGTCAACCACGAACTGACCGGGCCCGAGGGGGCGCCGGTCGTGGTGCTGTCCAACTCGCTGGGCACCGACATGCGCCTGTGGGACGAGCAGGTCCCGGCGCTGACCGGCAGTTTCCGCGTGCTGCGCTACGACCAGCGCGGGCACGGCGGCACCGAGGGCAAGCCCGGCCCCTACACGCTGGCGCAGCTGGGCGGCGACGTGCTGGAACTGCTGGACCGGCTGGACATCTCCGAGGCGCACTTCGCCGGGGTGTCGCTGGGAGGCATGACCGGGATGTGGCTGGCCGAGCACGCGCCCGAGCGCATCGGACGGCTGGCGCTGATCTGCACCTCGGCGGACCTGGGCGGCACCGCGTGGCTCGACCGCGCCGCGACCGTGCGGGCCAACGGCATGGCCGCGATGGTCGAGCCGTCCCTGCCCCGCTGGTTCACCCCGGCCGCGGCCGAACGTCCCGACGTCCGGGCAAAGTTCGGCGACATGATCACCAGGGCCGACGCCGAGGGGTACGCGTCGTGCTGCGAGGCGATCGCCGGGATGGACATCTTCGACGACCTGCCGGCCATCACCGCTCCCACCCTGGTGATCGCCGGTGCGGAAGACCCCGCCACTCCCCCCTCGCACGCCGAGCGCATCGCCGCCGGTGTCGCGGGCGCCCGCGTGGAAGTGCTCTCGCCGGCCGCGCACCTGGCCAACGCCGAGCAGCCCGAGGCCGTCAACCGGCTGCTGCTGGAGCACTTCGGAGGAGCCGCATGAGCGACGAAGCCCGCCACGACGCGGGGATGCAGGTGCGCCGCGCGGTCCTCGGCGATGCGCACGTCGACCGCGCCAACGCGCGCAAGACCGAGTTCACCGAGGACTTCCAGGACTTCATCACCCGCTACGCGTGGGGCGAGGTGTGGACCGGCGACGGCGTCGACCGGCCGACGCGCAGCATGCTGACGCTGGCGATCCTGGCCGCGACCGGCTGCGAGGACGAGTTCGCGATGCACGTGCGCGCGGCCCGCCGCAACGGCCTGGATCCCGAGCGGATCAAGGAGGTGCTGATGCACGTGGCGATCTACGCGGGCGTGCCCCGCGCGAACACCGCCTTCGGCATCGCCAATACGATCCTCGCCGAGGAGCAAACGGAATAACTTCACCTGGAGCTGCGCTGACGAGGGGATCATCGATGGAATCCGAGTCCGACACCGGCACCGGGTACGTGCAGTCGCTGGCGCGCGGGCTGCTGGTGATCCGCGCGTTCAACGAGGCGAACCCGGAGATGACGTTGTCGGAGGTCGCCCGCGCGACCGATCTCTCGCGCGCGGCGGCCCGCCGGTTCCTGCACACCCTGGTGCACCTGGGCTACGTGTGGACCGACGGCCGGGTGTTCGCGCTGACCCCGCGGGTGCTGGAGCTGGGCTTCTCCTACCTGTCGAGCGTGTCGCTGCCGGAAATCGCCCAGCCCCACCTGGAGCAGCTGGTCTCGGAGGTGCACGAGTCGGCGTCGGTGTCGGTGCTCGACGGCACCGACGTCGTCTACGTCGCCCGCGTGCCCACCTCGCGGATCATGGCGGTCTCGATCAACATCGGCACCCGCTTCCCCGCCTACGCGACCTCGATGGGCAGGGTGATGCTGGCGGATCTGCCCGAGGACAAGCTGCACGCGCACCTCGACCAGATCGACCTGGCACCGCTGGGCCCGCACACCATCACCACCCGCGCCGACCTCGTCGAGGAGCTGGCGCGCATCCGGGAGCAGGGCTGGGCGCTGGTCGACCAGGAGCTGGAGGCGGGCCTGCGCTCGATCGCGGCTCCGATCCGCGACCGCTACGGCCGGGTCGTCGCCGCGGCCAACATCTCCTCGCACGCCAGCCGGACCACGCTCGAAGCCGCGCACGAGGACCTGCTACCGCCCCTGCTGGACACCACCCGCCGCATCGCCGCCGACCTCGCGGTCTCCCCGCAGTCCCGCGCGGTGGTCCGCTGAACCGGTTCTTCTTCAAGAACGCGGCGGAGCCACTGCTTCAGGTGTGGGACTCAACTCGCACCGCCGCGGGTTCTGACACGTCTTCTGGCGAGGACAGCCGTTGCGCCGTGTAGTGGACATACATCAGCAACGGATCCCGCAGCCAGAAGACGTGTCAGGTTCCGCCACCCGCACCGCCACGCAGAACAACCGCGAACAACCTCTAACCCAGTTCCTGGGCCCAGCCGTGTCGGTAGGAGGCGCGGATGTGGGATTCGGTGAGCTTCTCGGCGGCGTCGGCGTCGCCGTCCCGCAGCGCCTGGTGGATCGCGCGGTGGTCGTGGCGCAGTTCCTCGGCGATCGGGTACCAGTCGTCTCCGAGGTCGTCGAACGCCGCCAGCAGCGGTCGGCGCATCGACTCCCGGATGGCGATGGTCATGTCCGCGACGAGGCGGTTCCCACCGGCTTCGGCGATGCCGACGTGGAACTCGGTGTCGAGGTCGTTGAAGCGCGCGCGGTCGCAGTCGGGCGAGTCCATCTCGTCGAGGAGTTCGCCGAGCATGGCCAGGTCGTCGGGCCGGGCGCGGGCGGCGGCGTGCCGGGCGCTCTCGCGTTCGAGCATGATCCTGGCGCGCACCACGTCGGCGACGGGGAAGTTCGCCAGCGCCACGTGCAGTCGCAGCAACCGGGTCAGCGCCTCGCTGGGCAGAGCGGCCACGGTGGTTCCCGAATCGGGCCCGGTGCCCACGTTCATGCGCAGCACTCCCTGGGCTTCCAGCGCGCGGAAGGCCTCTCGCACCGCGGCTCTGCTGACGCCGAGCATCTTGGCCAGGTCGCGTTCGGCGGGCAGCCGGTCACCGACCTCGAGCGAGCCGGAGACGATCTGCTCCTCGACCCGGTCGATGACCAGCTCGTAGGTGCGGGTGCGCGCGACCGGGCGCCATTCGGCGTCGCCCGCTTCCGCGTCGGATTCGAAGCCGGTCACTCGGTTCCCCTTTACACGCGCCGTCACCGGTACCTAGGGTAAGTCTCCGCTATGGTCGGACCATACAATGGTCAGCAAGTCCGGTGTTGTGGCGCGCGGTGCGCGAGGATGCTCGTGAGCCCCGGACGGAGAGGAACCGGTGATGCGCGCATGAGGGTGGCACTGTTCGCGACCTGCCTCGGCGACACGCTATTCCCGTCAGCCCCGAAGGCGACGTTGCAGGTCCTGGAGCGGCTCGGCTGCGAGGTGGACTTCCCCGCGGCCCAGACCTGCTGCGGTCAGATGCACACCAACACCGGGTACCGGAAGCAGGCGAAGTCCTCGGTGCGGACCTTCGTCGACGCCTTCGCCGGCTACGACGCGATCGTGGCACCGTCGGGTTCGTGCGTGGCCTCGGTCCGCCACCAGCACGCGATGGTCGCCGACGGCGACCGCGCGCTGACCAGCGCCGTCGAGCGCACCGCGCCGAAGGTGCACGAGCTCTCGGAGTTCCTGGTCGACGTGCTGGGCGTGACCGACGTCGGCGCCTACTTCCCGCACCGCGTGACCTACCACCCCACCTGCCACTCGACGCGACTGCTGCGGGTCGGGGAACGCCCGGTGCGGCTGCTGCGCGCCGTGCGCTCGCTGGACCTGGTGGAGCTGCCGGCGTCGGACCAGTGCTGCGGCTTCGGCGGCACGTTCGCGCTGAAGAACCCCGACGTGTCGGTGGCGATGGGATCGGACAAGGCGCGCCACGTGCGCGAGACCGGCGCGGAGGTGCTGTGCGCCGGGGACTCCTCGTGCCTGATGCACATCGGCGGATTGCTGTCCCGCCAGCGCTCCGGGGTCCGGGTGCTGCACCTGGCCGAGATCCTGGCTTCCACGGAAGGAGACCAGCTGTGAGCGCGACCCACCTGGGCATGCCCTCGTTCCCGGACGCGGCCAAGCGCGAGCTAGCGGACTCGCAGCTGCGGCACAACCTGGCCAACGCCACCACCACGATCCGCCGCAAGCGCGCCGATGTCGTCGACGAGCTCGACGACTGGGCGCAGCTGCGCGAATCCGGGGCGGCGATCAAGGCCCACACGCTGTCCAACCTGGACACCTACCTGGAGCGGTTCGAGACCGCGGTGACCGAGGCCGGCGGCACGGTGCACTGGGCCCGCGACGCCGAGGAGGCCAACCGGATCGTCACCGAGCTGGTGCGGGCCACCGGCGAGCGCGAGGTCGTCAAGGTCAAGTCGATGGCCACCCAGGAGATCGAGCTCAACGAAGCGCTGGCCGAGGCCGGGATCGACGCGTGGGAGACCGACCTGGCGGAGTTGATCGTCCAGTTGGGACACGACACCCCCAGCCACATCCTGGTGCCCGCGATCCACCGCAACCGCGCGGAGATCCGGGAGATCTTCCGCAGCGAGATGGGCAAGGTCGGCACCCCGGCCCCGGAGGACCTGACCGACGAGCCCGCGCGGCTGGCCGAGGCGGCGCGCCGGCACCTGCGGGAGAAGTTCCTGCGCGCCAAGGTCGCGATCTCGGGAGCCAACTTCGCGGTCGCCGACACCGGGACGCTGGTGGTGGTCGAGTCCGAGGGCAACGGGCGGATGTGCCTGACGCTGCCGGAGACGCTGATCAGCGTGGTGGGCATCGAGAAGATCGTGCCGAGCTGGCAGGACCTGGAGGTGTTCCTGCAGCTCCTGCCGCGGTCGAGCACCGGCGAGCGGATGAACCCCTACACCTCGACCTGGACCGGTGTGGCCGCGGGCGACGGGCCGCAGGAGTTCCACGTGGTGCTGCTGGACAACGGGCGCACCAACGCGCTGGCCGACGAGATCGGCAGGCAGGCCCTGCGCTGCATCCGGTGCTCGGCCTGCCTGAACGTGTGCCCGGTCTACGAGCGCACCGGCGGCCACGCCTACGGGTCGGTGTACCCGGGTCCGATCGGCGCCGTGCTGACGCCGCAGCTGCGCGGGACCGCGTCCGAAGTGGACAAGTCCCTGCCGTACGCGTCCTCGCTGTGCGGTGCGTGCTACGACGTGTGCCCGGTGGCCATCGACATCCCGGACCTGCTGGTGCACCTGCGGACTCGCGTCGTCGACGAGCACTCGGGCGTTCGCGACAAGCCGATGGACGCGCTGATGGGCGTGGCCTCGTGGGTGCTCGGCGATGCGAAGCGGCTGGCGGTCGCGCAGAAGCTGGCGTCGTGGAGCCGGAAGGTCATCGGCCGCCGCGGCACGATCGGCCGGTTGCCCGCGCCGCTGTCGCGGTGGACCGACGCGCGGGACGCGCCCGCACCCGCGCAGGAGTCGTTCCGGTCGTGGTGGGAGCGGAACCGAGGAGGCAAGGCATGAGTTCGAACTCGGCTCGCGAGGCCGTGCTGGGGCGGGTGCGGCGGGCGCTGCGCGATGCCGAGCGCACTCCCCTGTCGGCCGTTCCCCGCGACTACCGCACGGCGCGTCCGCTGGCGGATCTGGTGGGGGCGTTCTGCGAAGCGGTGGCCGACTACCAGGCCACTGTGGACCGGGTGGCCGACGACGCCGTCGCACCGGCGATCGCCGCGACCGCGCGCGCGGCCGGAGCGCGCCGGCTGCTCATCCCGGATGGGGCACCACAGGCGTGGTCGGACTCGCTGGGCGAGGAGTTCGAGCTCGTCGACCCGGCGGCCGACACGGCGGCGTTGGAGCAGGTCGACGCGGTGATCACCACAGCGGCGGTGGGCATCGCCTCGACCGGCACGATCGTGCTGGACCACGGCCCGGGCCAGGGCCGCCGGGCGGCCACCCTGGTCCCGGACCTGCACATTTGCGTGGTCGGCGAATCCCAGGTCAGCGACGACGTGCCCGCCGCGCTGTCGCGCTTGGACCCGGTCCGCCCGACGACGTTCATCAGCGGCCCCTCGGCCACCAGCGACATCGAGCTCAACCGCGTCGAGGGCGTGCACGGCCCCAGGACGCTCCACGTCCTGGTCCACCCGGACGCCTGACCGGTCAGAGCGGGACGACGTCGGCCAGCACCGCGCCCGGCTCCTCCAGCCGGTGCGGTGCGGGGCTGTCGTAGACGACGAGGAGCTCACCGGAGGGCAGCAGCGCGATCCCCTCGGCGTGGTCGTCGCCTTCGCCGTGGGACAGGTCGAGCTCGCGGTGCAGTTCGCCGCGGTGGACGACGTCGGCGGCGTCGAGGGTGGCCGCGCCCGGCCAGCGGTAGACGCGGACCGGGCCGTCGAGGTCCATCGAGGGCCCGGCGAGCAGCAGCAGGTCGTCGCCGTGCACGCACATGTCGCGGATGCCCAGGCCGTCGAGGTCGAGGAAGATCTTGGCGTAGCGGTGGCCGTTGAGCTTGCGCAGCTCCAGCTCCCCGTCGTCCTCGCGGGGTTCCAGCAGCAGCACCACGGCCCAGCCGCGCAGCACCGGACCGCGCAGTCCGAGGTAGACGCGTTCCTCGCCGGGTTCCCCGTGCACCGCGATGCCTTCGACGTCGAGCCCGTTGTCCTTGCCGGGGATGTTGAGGAACGGCGCCAGGTGGTCGTCGTCGGCCAGCAGCTCGAACAGCCCTCCCCTGCCGAGGCCGGCGCTGCGCGCGCCCTCCGGGGTGCGTTCGGCGGGCACGTCGTCGGACAGGGCGATGCGGGCGAGCACCCGGCGGCTCGGTTCGGCGCTGACGGAGGCGAGGCGCTTGGCTGCCTTGGCGTCGGAGTGGTGCGACTTGATCTTGCGCCGCTTGGCGCTGTGCGACCCCACCACCCACAGGAACGGACCGTTGCGGGAGATCCCCTCGACGTCGACCTCCTCGTCGGCCTCGCCGGGCAGGTCGACGACGTCGGCGAGCGGGAAGCTCACGTGGTCCCGGTACTCGGTGGGCTTGCCGGGGTCGTCGCAGGTGAGCCGTTCGACCGTGGCCGTCTCGTCGCCGGCGATCCAGAGGTGCTCACCGTCGGTGCGCACCGCCGAGAGGTTGACGTGCGTGTCGGATTCGACCGCATCGGCGGTGAAGGTCAATCGCACCGTTCGTGCTACGTTCATTCGTCGTTTCTACCAGGATGTACCGGTGTGAGCTCCTGGATCTGGTGACGGGATGCTCTTCCTCGCCCACACGATCAAGTGACTGCGGGAACCGGGCCACGGGTGCGCGGGTCCTAGCCGATGTCGTTGTCCTCGCGTCTTTGGGAGAAGGAAAGGGGTCGCCGTGCCAGACATCCGGGTCCGGCTCCGCGGTGGGCCGCAGGACGGTCAGGAGCTGACCGTTTCGGCCGATTCATCGGGCAAACCGATCCCGCGCATCACCCTTCCCGCACGTGCGCGCAATCCGGAGGCCGTGCCACCGCGGCTGATCTACGAGCGCGCGGGCAAGAACGGTGATGGAACCTGGGAGTTCCGCTACACCGGTGCCGAAACCTGACGCCTCGTCGCCACGGCAGGGCACGGAGCCGGGTGCCCTGCCGCGACCGCCGGTCAACGACCGACCAGCTCTTCCGGACCGATCCGCACCACGGTCGCCCGCGCGCCGAGTCCGATGCGCGCGTAGACCTCCGGTCTGGCGTGCTTGAGCACCACGCCCCAGACCAGGCCGAGCGTGAAGACCACCGCCAGGCCCGACGGAACCACCCAGCCCAGCGCGTGTCCCGGACCGACGCCCAGCGTGGTGCCGTAGGAGGAGACCGCCAGCACCAGCACGACCACCAGCAGCACCGATGCCGCGGTGGGCGCGATCGTGGTGGGCCACGCGCCGTAGCCGTTCCCGCCGACGCGGCGGAAGTAGCCGACGACGGCGATCGAGGTCAGCAGCACCAGCAGCAGCACGCCCAGCGCACCGGTCGTGGCACCCCAGAAGAACAGGTGCACGGCCGGGTCCAGCCCCAGCGCCCCGGTGGCCAGCACCGCGACGCTCGCCGCCCCGGTCGCGATCAGCGATCCGGCGACCGGCGCGGCGGTGCGGGTGCTCGTCCGCGCCCACCACGCCGGGCCGATCCCCTCCCGGCCGAGGGCGAACAGGTAGCGGGCGCACACGTGGTGGAAGGCCAGGGCGGCGGCGAACAGCGAGGTCAGGTAGAGGGTGTTGCCCAGGTCGACGAGCGCGGCCGGGAGGCGTTCGGCGGCCAGGACGAACAGCAGGCGCGTGGAGTGCCGGTCGGCGGCGGCCACCACCTCGCCCTGCCCCGCGGCCTCGGTGATCGCCCAGGTGGAGGCCCCGAACAGCGCGCTGATGACCAGCAGCGACAGGTAGGCGGCGCGGATGACGGTGCGCGGGTCGCGCGCCTGCTGGGCCAGCACGGTGAGGTTGGCGAAACCGATGAAGCCGGTGAAGGCGATCAGCAGGATCGACCCGGCCGAACCGGTCACCAGCACAGCGGGGTTGAGCGAGCCGAACCCGACGCCGCCGGGGGCGGGTGCGGCCACGAACGCCACGTCGAAGACCAGCAGCACCGTCACCTCGGCCAGCAGCAGCAGGGCGAGCACCCGCCCGTTGACGTCGATGCGCTGCACCCCCAGGGCCGCGACCAGCAGGATCGCGGCCGCCGAGTACCACCACCAGGCCACCGCGTGGCCGGTGAGCCGCTCGGCGAAATCCGCTGCGCCGACGCCGAACCCGCCGACCAGCCCGGCGAGGATCATCAGGTAGGACACCACGGCGACCGCCCCGGCCCCGGTTCCGGGGGCACCACCGAGCCCCTTGGCGATGTAGGCGTAGAAGGCGCCCGCGTTGTCGACGTGCCGGGACATGGTCACGTAGCCGATGGCGAACGCCCCCACGACCAGCGCCATCGCCAGGTAGCCCAGCGGCACGCCGGGCGTACCGGCCACGGCGAACCCGCTGGCGGAGACCCCGCCGACGATGGTGGCGGGGGCGCCGGCGGCCACCGTGAAGAACACGATCGACAGCACGCCCAGCTTGGATCCGGCCAGTGCCGCCGAGACGTTCGAAGGTGGCAAGCGTCGCGCTCCTCGGGTCTTCTCAGTGGCGTGGGGTGATGGCGGATCTCCCGCGTGCGACGGCGATCTCGTGCACCAGGCTGCGCAACGTGCCGGGCAGCAGCGATTCCCAGGAGTCCATGCGGAAATCACCCTGGCGCTGCGCCTGTTTGGACAGCCTCAGGTGCCGCAGGGCCCCGGTCTCGCGCACCAGCAGGGCGAAGGTGATCTCGGCGAGCCGTTCTGGCACGGTGATCACGCCGTTGCCGGTGGCGGTCTCGGTTCCGGTGAACAGCTCTTCGAGGTCGGCGGTGGTGTTCCCGCGGTGCTCGTCGGCGATGCGCCACGCCGCGGCCGAACCGCCGCGCAGCCCGCCGGACACCGGGACCTCGCGCAGCACGTCGACCAGGACCAGCCTGCACCGCACCTTCTCCACCGCGGTCTGCGCCAGGTACTCCAGCCAGGTGCGCAGGTCGTGCCCGGACTCGCGGCGGACCTCGCGCAGCACCGTCCAGGACAGGAAGTCCGGGCAGCGTCCGTTGCCGCTGGGCCGCACGTCGGGGGTCAGGGCGATCTCCTCTTCGACGATCAGCTCCGCCAGCAGGCCGCCGGCGCAGCCCAGCGCCAGCAGTTCCCCGTCGATCCGCGGGGAGATGCGGCTCTCCCCG
Organism: Saccharopolyspora terrae; assembly: GCF_004348435.1. Lineage (NCBI taxonomy): Bacteria > Bacillati > Actinomycetota > Actinomycetes > Pseudonocardiales > Pseudonocardiaceae > Saccharopolyspora > Saccharopolyspora terrae. The sequence continues at coordinate 43,281 of NZ_SMKS01000009.1, forward strand.
CTGTGCGCTGCGAGGAAGAACCGGTCCGCGACGCGCAGCGGAAGTCGCGCGCCCTCGAGCTCCGCGACGATTCGACCGCCCCTGGCCGCGCCCTTCACCACGTCGTCGTTCTCCTTCACCAGCCAGACCGGGTTCGCCGAGCTCGCCGCACTCCGGAAGGTGTCCAGGGCGGCACTCCGCGCAGTGCACGCCCATCGTTCAAGATCAACCTCTCCGGGCGCATCGACCGGGCGTGGGATGTGGCCGAATCGTTGTGGTGCCCAACCGTCCGCTAGGAAGTGCGCGGGGAACATCCGGGAGGCGCATTGACTTCCACCTAGCACGAAGTCCGAGGATGTAGTCACCCGAACCGCTGAGCACCACCACGTCACGAAGGACCACCAAGTGAACGCCAACTGGTCGACGATGCGCTCGTTCGCGAGCGACAAGTCCGTCACCCGGCAACGCCTGTCCGCCGGCCTGCTGCGCCGCATCGCCGGCTACGCCCGGCCCTACGTGCGCGACATCGTGCCGTTCCTGGTGCTGGTCGCGCTGGCCGCCGTGCTCGGGGTGGTCAACCCGCTGCTGTTCAAGGCCATCATCGACGACGGCATCGTGCCCCGGAACTTCTCGCTCGTGGTGTGGCTGGCGCTGGGGGTGGCCGCGGTCGCCGTGCTGGAGGCGGCGATGAGCCTCGCCCAGCGCTGGTACTCCGCGCGCCTCGGCGAGGGCCTGATCTACGACCTGCGCCGGGAGGTCTTCGACCACGTGCAGCGGATGCCGGTGGCGTTCTTCGTGCGCGCCCAGACCGGGGCTCTGGTCAGCAGGCTCAACAACGACGTCATCGGCGCGCAGCGGGCGCTGACCTCGACGTTGTCGTCGGTGGTGTCCAACGTGCTGAGCCTGGTCCTCGTGCTGGCCACCATGTTCACGCTGTCCTGGCAGATCACGGTGATCTCGCTGGTCATGCTGCCGCTGTTCCTGCTGCCGGTGCGCTGGGTGGGCCGCAAGCTCCAGCGCATCACCCGCGAGCAGATGCAGCTCGACGCCGAGATGAGCTCGCTGATGACCGAGCGCTTCGGGGTGTCCGGAGCGATGCTGGCCAAGCTCTACGGCCGCGCGGACGAGGAGTCCGACCGCTTCGCCCGCCGCGCCGAGAAGGTCCGCGACATGGGCATCATCTCGGCGATGTACAGCCGGGTGTTCATGGTGGCGCTGACGCTGCTGGCGGCGCTGGCCACCGCCGTGGTCTACGGCCTGGGCGGCGGCCTGGTGCTGGCCGGGGCGTTCCAGCTGGGCACGCTCGTGGCGCTGGCGACGCTGCTCAACCGGCTCTACGGACCGCTGACCGCGCTGTCGAACGTGCACGTGGACATCATGACGGCGCTGGTGAGCTTCGATCGGGTCTTCGAGGTGCTGGACCTCAAGCCGATGATCACCGAGAAGCCCGACGCCCGGGAGCTGCCCGCCGGGGCCTCCGACGTCGAGTTCGACCAGGTCTCGTTCCGCTACCCCGCATCCAGCGAGGTCTCGCTGGCGTCGCTGGAGTCGGTGGCGCGGGCCGACAACTCCCCCGCCCACCCGGTGCTGCACGACATCAGCTTCCGCGCCCGACCGGGTCAGACGATCGCGCTGGTCGGTCACTCCGGTGCGGGCAAGACGACCATCACGAACCTGGCCGGTCGGCTCTACGACGTCAACGCGGGCGCGGTGCGCATCGGCGGGATCGACGTGCGGGAGGCGTCGCTGGCGTCGCTGTACGAGCACGTCGGGGTGGTCACCCAGGACGCGCACCTGTTCCACGACACGATCCGGGAGAACCTCGCCTTCGCCCGCCCGGAGGCCACCGAGGACGAGCTCGTCGAGGCGCTGCGGACCGCGCAGCTGGGCGAGCTGATCGAGACCTTGCCCGACGGGCTGGACACGGTGGTCGGTGATCGCGGGCACCGGCTCTCCGGCGGTGAGAAGCAGCGGCTGGCGATCGCGCGGCTGCTGCTCAAGGCGCCGCCGATCGTGGTGCTCGACGAGGCCACCGCCCACCTCGACTCGGAGTCGGAGTCGGCGGTGCAGCGGGCGCTGGCCACCGCGCTGTCGGGTCGCACGGCGCTGGTCATCGCCCACCGCTTGGCGACCATCCGGGAGGCCGACCGGATCCTGGTGATCGACGGCGGCACGATCGCCGAGGAGGGCACCCACGAGGAGCTGCTCGCCCGAGGTGGCCACTACGCGGAGCTGTACCGCACGCAGTTCGCCCCGCAGTCGGACTCCGACGAAGCGGCTTGAGGCCGGGTCAGCCGGGCGGGGCCACCGAGAGGGTTCCGCCCGGATCGACCTGGGCGAGCAGGGCGCTGCAGAGCTCATCGAGGACCTGGACCTGATCCTCGTCGAGACCGTCCATGATCAGCGAGCGGACCTGCTCGACGTGGCCGGGGGCGGAGGCGATGACCTTGGCCATCCCGGCGTCGGTGAGCTCGGCGATGCTGCCGCGCGCGTCGTCCTCGGCCTTGCGGCGGGAGACGTAACCCTGCTTCTCCAGCCGCGACACCACGTGCGAGACGCGCGAGGCCGAGGCGTTGGACTGCTGCGCGAGGTGGCTCATCCGCAGCTGGTGCCCGGGCGCCTCCGAGAGCATCGCCAGCACCCAGTAGCCGAACATCGTCAGTCCGGCGTCGCGCTGCAGCTGCGCGTCCAGAGCGGCCGGCACGACCGCCATCAGGGCGGCCAGCTTCCGCCAGGCGCGCTGCTCGTGGTCGCTCAACCAGCGCGTGTCACTCACGGTCCAGAGCCTAACAGCAGTTCAAGCTTCAACGAGGTTGCCCGACCAGTGGGGACACCCCTCGGGCCGCGCAGAACGAGCCGATCTTCTCGCGCAGCTCCACCGCCGCCGGGGCCGCCTGCAGCGGCGTGCGTTCCAGGGCCTTGCCGAGCCGCCGCAGTCGCCGCAGCACGGCTTCGGTCCGTCGCGCGGCAGCAGCGTCCAACACCAGGTCGACCTGCTCGACGGCTCCGTCGAGCTCCCCACCTCGCAGCCGAGCGGCGGCCAGGTCCAGCCTCGCGAGGCACAGCTCGCCGATGCGCTGCCGCGCGGCGGGTTCCTGCGCGTAACCGGCGATGGCGGTGATCGCGTCCCGCTCGGCGCGCGCGAGGCCCACCTGGCCACCGAGCCACAGCGCGGTCGAGGAGGCGTAGCCGTACTGCTTGGCGACCGGGAACTCCATCAGCCCGGCAGGGTCGTCGGCCTCCGCGACCTGCTCGCGGGCTTCTTCAGCTCGGGTCAGGGCTCGTTCGGCGGCGTGGGCATCGCCCAGCCGCGCCTGCGCGCGGGCCTCCAGGGCCGCCAGCCGAACCATGGCGGTGCCGGATTCGGGCTGGTGGCGCAGCCCGTCCTGGGCGAGCTCGACGGAGTCTCGGCAGCGGTCGTCCCAGTAGGCCACGAGGCTCTGCGTGCCCCGGATCCAGCAGCGCAGCGCATCGCTGCCGGCCTGCTCGGCGCACTGGAACGCGGTGCGCGCCTGGGCCTCGGCCGCCACCGAGTGCCCGAGGTCGAAGGCGGCGTTGGCCATCGCCGCGCACACCAGGCCGGTGGTGTGGAACCAGTCGCGGGCGTGTTCGGCGGGCACCCGCCTTTCCAGCACCTTCATCGCCCGGTCGCGCAGGTCACGCAGCTCCACGTACAGCGGGAACACCGGCTGGTGCGGGTAGTCGTCGATGATGCGCGCGACGTCCGCGCGGAAGCGTTCGAGGTTCTGCGGCCCGTTGGGGCCTGGCCGGGTGGGGGTGGCGTGTTCGGTGGCCGGCATGAGCGCCTCGCTCTCGACGTGCCGTTGCCCCGAAAACCGGGCCTGGACCTGCTGCTTCGTCGCAACGGCGGCTCACGCGTACGGTGACAGCCCGCCCGAGTGAACCGCAAGTGGGGCTTTCAGCTGGCGATATCCGCTGCCGGTCGGGTGTTGATGACGCGGTCGGGGCCGATGCCGCACTCCTCGGCGCGGGCGCAGCCGTGCACCAGCCAGTCGAGTTGGCCGGGAGCGTGGGCGTCGGAGTCAACGCTGAACTCGCAGCCGAGGTCGCGGGCGAGTTCCAGCAGCTCGCGGGGCGGGTCGAGCCGGTCGGGTCGAGAATTGATCTCCACAGCGACCTCGTGGTCGCGGCAGGCGGTGAACACCTCGCGCGCGTCGAAGGTCGACTGGGGCCGCTTGCGGTCGCCGATGAGCCGGCCCGTGCAGTGCCCGAGCACGTCGACGTGCGGGTTGCGGACGGCGGCGACCATGCGGCGGGTCATCGGTCCCGAGGCCATCCGCAGGTCCGAGTGCACGCTGGCCACCACGACGTCGAGCTCGGCGAGCAGGTCGTCGTCCTGGTCGAGGCTGCCGTCACCGAGGATGTCGACCTCGATGCCGGTGAGGATCCGGAACGGCGCCAGCCGCCGGTTGAGCTCGGCGACCACACCCAGCTGCTCGCGCAGCCGATCGGCCGCCAGGCCGCGCGCGACCGTGAGCCGGGGCGAGTGGTCGGTCAGCGCCATCCACTCGTGCCCCAGCTCTCGCGCGGTGGTGGCCATCTCGGCGATCGGGCTACCGCCATCGGACCAGTCGGAGTGGGTGTGGCAGTCCCCGCGCAGCGCGGCGCGAAGGGTCGCGCCGTGCTCGGGGACCTCGGCCTCGTCGCGCAGCTTCGCCAGGTAGTCGGGGGTTTCACCGCGGTGGGCCTGGGTGATGACCGCGGCGGTGGTGCGGCCGATGCCCTCCAGGTCGGTGAGCCCACCGGATTCGACCCGCCGGTCCAGGTCGGAGGTCTCGGACACGACTGCGGCGGCCCGGCGGAACGCCCGGACCCGGTAGGTGGGCGCGTTCTTCCGTTCCAGCCAGAAGGCGATCTCGCGCAGGGCCGAGACCGCGCCGTCGTCGGTCACCCGTCCTTGGTAGCCCGTGACGCGCTCCTCCGCCACCGTTGCCGCACGGCCCTTCCCCGCCGATGTCCCCACGCGTTAGATGAACCCGAACGTGTCCACTCGACCTTGCGACGGGATGTGCCCATGCAGCAGTACGAGATCGCGGTGTTGCCCGGCGACGGCATCGGCAACGAGGTCATGCCCGAAGCGCTGCGCGTGCTGGACGTGATCGGCGCGAAGTACGGCGTGCGGTTCGACCACTGCCACTTCGACTGGAGCTGCGAGACCTACCGCAAGACCGGGCGGATGATGCCCGAGGACGGCCTCGACCGGCTGCGCGACCACCACTCGATCCTGCTGGGCGCGGTCGGCTACCCGGGCGTTCCGGACCACATCTCGCTGTGGGGGCTGCTGATCCCGATCCGCCGGGTGTTCGACCAGTACGTCAACCTGCGCCCGGTGCGCCTGCTGCCCGGGGTGACGCCTCCGGTGCGCGACAAGCAGCCCGGCGACATCGACTTCTGGGTGGTGCGGGAGAACACCGAGGGCGAGTACTCGAAGCTCGGCGGCCGCCAGAACGAGGGAACCGACCGCGAGACGGTGCTGCAGACCGCGTCGTTCACCCGCTTCGGCACGGACCGGATCATGCGCTACGCGTTCGACCTGGCCCGCAAGCTCGGCAAACCGCACGTGACCTCGGCGACGAAGTCCAACGGGATCTACTACTCGATGCCGTTCTGGGACGAGCGTTTCGCCGAGATCTCCCAGGAGTACCCGGAGGTCCGCGTGGACCAGGACCACATCGACATCCTGTGCGCGCGGTTCGTGATGACCCCGGAGCGCTTCGACGTGGTGGTGGCCAGCAACCTCTTCGGCGACATCCTCTCCGACCTCGGTCCGGGCGTGACCGGCACGATCGGCGTCGCGCCCTCGGGCAACATCAACCCGGAGGGCCGCTACCCGTCGACGTTCGAGCCGGTGCACGGCTCGGCGCCGGACATCGCGGGCAAGGGCATCGCCAACCCGATCGGCCAGATCTGGTCGGTCGGCATGTTGCTCGACCACCTCGGCCTGACCGAGGCGGGCGCGGACGTGGTGACCGCGATCGAGCAGGTGCTCGGCGACCCCACCGCCCCGCGCACCCCGGACCTGGGCGGCACGGCCACGACCGAGGACCTCGGCAAGGCGATCGCCGAGGCGATCAACGGCTGAGGCGGGCGGCCACGGCGAACAGCCGGTCCTCCTGTCCCGGTCGGCCGACCAGCTGCAGGCCGACCGGGAGCCCGTCCACCGTTCCGGCGGGCACCGAGATCGCCGGGGCTCCGGCGAGGTTCCAGGGCCGGGTCAGCCCGATCAGCGGGCCGCGCACCTGAGTCCGGGTGCCGTTGACCTCGATCTCGCGCTGGTCGATCTCGGGCGCGGTGACGCTGGTGGTGGGCATGGCCAGCAGCTCGACCTCGTCGAGCAGCCCGGCGACCTCGGCGCGCCAGTCGTCGCGCTCGCCGAGCGCCCGCACGTACTGCCAGCCGGCGGTCTCACCGGCCAGCCGCAGGATCGCCAGGACGTCGTCGGTGAACAGCTGCGGGGCGTCGGCGATGCGCTCGGCGTGCACGGCGTGGGCCTCGCTGAACTGGATCGCGCCGAAGGCCCGCAGCATCCCCTCCAACCCGCTCGGCCGGACTTCCCGCACGTCGATCCCGTCGAGGTCGAGCGCAGTCCGCGCGACACCGGTGACGCGGGGGTCGGTGGGGTGCAGCAGGTCCGGCGGGATCCAGCCGAGGGACACCTCGGAACCGTGCTCGCGGCTGGGCATCGGCCGCAGTCCGGCCAGCACCCGGTAGGCCAGCCGGCAGTCCGCGGTGGTGCCGGCGAGCACGCCGACGTGGTCGAGGGTTTGCGACAGCGGGAACACGCCGTCGGCGGGAATCGCGCCGTGGGCGGGTTTGAAACCCGCGACCCCGCACAGCGATGCCGGGATGCGCACCGAGCCGCCGGTGTCGGTGCCCAGCGCCAGCGGCACCATCCCGGCCGCGACCGCCGCGCCGCTGCCGCCGCTGGACCCGCCGGTCATCCGCCCGGTGTCGTGCGGGTTTCGCGAGGGCCCGTTGTGGGCGCGGTCCCCGGTGGGGCCGAAGGCGAACTCGTGGGTGGTGGTCTTGCCGATGATCACCGCACCGGCCTCCCGCAACCGGCGCACGCACTCGGCGTCCGATGTGGACACGTGGTCGGCGAAGTGCGCCGAGCCCATGGTGGTGCGCAACCCGGCCACGTCGATGATGTCCTTGACCGCCACCGGGATGCCGTGCAGCGGGCCGCGGTCGAGGCCGTCGGACAGCTCGGCGTCGGCCTTCTCCGCCGCGCGCAGCGCGCCTTCGCGGTCGAGGGTGACCACGGCGTTCAGCTCTCCGTCGAGCGCGTCGACCGCGGCGAGCGCGGCCGTGGCGAGGTCGACGGCGCGCAGCTCATCGCGGCGCAGCTGCTCGCCGAGCTCCTCGATGGTGCGGCCGTGGAAGAAACCTGTCGTGTGCTGCGTCCCGGTGCTCAACGCGCCTCCCGCCCGGCTGATCAGCGAAGGGCTCATCTTCGGCTCGCGAACGACGATCCGTCAACGCTCGGCGCGCACCGCGGTGATCACCATCAGCGCCGCCACCAGCAGTGCCATCCCCAGCGACAGCACCGTGACTCCGGCGTCGTCCGCGGGCCCGTGCCCGGACAGCCCGGACAGCAGGGATTTCACGCCGAGGAACACCAGCAGCGCCGAGAACCCGACCGACGCGTCGGTCGTCCGCGCGCACAGCCGGGCGGCCAGCCGCACCAGCCGGACGGCGCCGAGCAGCGCGAGCAGGTTCGCGCACAGCACCACCACCGATCCACCGCCGGTCGCCGACACCGCGAAGGCGCCGAACGCCACCGCCGCCGGAATGGCGCCCAGGCTCAGCGCCCCGGCGTGCGGCAGACCGGACTCACCGGCTCGGAACAGCCACCAGGCGGCGAGGAGCACCAGCAGCCCGAACAGCGCGGAGATCCACGCGACCCCGGCGACCCCGGTGGCGGCCAGCACGATCCGGGTCAGAGCGGAGGCGCCGACGGCGAGCACCACCAGCCCCTTCGCGGCGGGGAGCTGGTGGGTCAGCACCACGAGCACGACGACCAGGTCCACGGTGACCGCGAACGCCGATCCCCAGGCCGCCAGGAACTCCGCGGCCACCACCGGTGAACCGATGCTCAGGCCACCCGCGGCGAGCAGCGCGACCGCGATTCCGGCTGCGGCCACGGGCAGGTCGTGCCGCGTGGGGGCGCGCCCTCGGGCGCAGGTGAGCAGGTCGGTGGCCACTGCTGCGAGCAGCACGGCGACCGCTGCGAACGGGAGCAACGCGGGCACGCTCATCGGCGCCTCCGGCAGTGGGGAGCGGATCGTTCCCCGCGGACCTCGGCTCTGGGGCCTGGCACCGGTGGTTGTAGTCCGGCCGGAGGATGGTGTCCAGGACCACACCGGTTATCCATCCGTTCGGCCCAGCGGCTGGTCCACACTGGACGGATCGGCTCCGCCGCTCGCAGCTCCGCGCTCACCGACCGGAATACTGTATGCTAAAACCACGGGCCGAGCCCGTGGCCACCGTCGGTACGAGCAACCGGAGCTGACCGCATGTCGCTGACCTCGAAGCTGTCCGAGGGCCTCGCCACCCGCCAGGTGGCGCGCCCGGTCCCGCTGCGCGAGACGGTCTACGAGGCCATCCTCGAACTGATCATCACCGGCGAGCTCAAACCCGGTCAGCACCTGGTCGAGAAGGAGCTGGCCGAGGCGCTCGGCGTCTCCCGCCAGCCCGTTCGCGAAGCCCTCCAGTGGCTCCAGAAGGACGAGTGGGTCGACCTGCGCCCGGGTTACGGCGCCTTCGTCCACAGCCCCACCCCGGAGGAGGCCGATCAGCTCCTCGGCGTGCGCACCCTGCTGGAAGCCGAGTCCGCCCGGCTGGCGGCGCTGAACTCCACCAAGGACGGCGTCGCCGAGCTCAAGCAGATCTACAAGTCCGGTCTCGCCGCCCTCAAGGCCGACGACGTCGAAGCGGTGGTGGCCGCCAACGCCGAGCTGCACGCCAAGATCACCGAGATGTCCGGCAACAAGGTCCTCAACGAGCTCGCCGCGCAGATCAACCGCCGAGTCCGCTGGTACCACACGCCCGTCGCCAAGAGCCGCGGCAAGCAGGCCTGGGACGAGCACTCCGCGCTCATCGACGCCATCGCCAAGAAGGACGGCGACACCGCGTCGAACCTCATGCGCGAGCACACCGAACACACCCGCAAGAGCTACCTCGATCAGAGCACCGAGGACTAGATCAACTCCACACGCTCCGGTTTCTCCGTTGTGAAAGCACCGAGAAAGCTGAATCGTGCACCATTCGTGTTGCCTGCCTGGGGCACATGGGCGTCCGGTGTTGGATCGGCGGTCGCTCGGGTGGCCGGGCGCCGGTTCGGTGAGTGATGGGGGATTCATCGCGCCGGCGCCGGCGTCACCGTCCAGGGAGGGGGACTGAGAGCGGCCGCTTGTGGGGAGCGGCCGTTCTTTCCTCTTTCTAGGCCAAAAGCGCTCTCCCGCAGGCGATTCTGCCCACGTGGTCCCAGGCTTGATCCACCGCGAACTGACCGTGGGCCGCGGTGTGGGCGTCCCTGAAGCGGCGTTCGACGCCGTAGTCCTGGCGGAAGGCGTGCTGACCGCACACCTTGATGCCGAGTTCGGCGACCTGGACGGCGTTCTCGCCGCTGAGCGCGCGGGCTTGCAGCAGTCGTTGCAGACCGTCGGGGTGCCAGCCGTGCTGGACGGCGTCGGCGAGCACCAGCTCGGCGGTGTCCACCTTCGTCCGCATCCGGGCCAGATCGGCCCTGACCTCGGCTTGCTCGGCAGGCGGGGCCTGCCAGCGGGACCAGGACGGCTGCGGGCCCGTCACGCACTCGACGCCGCGAGCGAGCACTGCCCGCATCAGGCCGAGCGCGAGCGCGGCCTGCAGGGCGCACAGCCAGGGCAGGATCACCTCCAGCAGCTCCTGCGCGGCGCCTCCGCTTTCGCCGATCGCGGCGGAGGTGGGGACCAGGACCGGGTCCGCGGTGATGGTCGCGGTGGCGCTCCCGCGCAGCCCCACCGCGTCGGCCGATGCGGGAACGCACAGGCCGGGCGCTTCAGCCGGGACCAGCCACAGCGACAGGCCGCCGCGCTGCCCGGCGGGCGGTGCGGTCCAGACGTAGCTGTCGGCTTCACCGGCCGAGACGACCCAGTTCTTGCGGGCCGACAGGGCGACCACTCCCCCGCGCGATTCGGCCCGTCCTGCCGGGACCAGTCCGGGGTTCCCGGTCTCGGCCAGCGCCAGGGTGCTGAGGTGGCGGCCGGCGGCGATCGCGCGCAGGAGTTCGGGATCGGCGTGGCGGGTCAGCACCGCCGTGGCCGCGTAGTGGGCGGCCAGCACCGCGGCGGTGGATCCGCAGACGCGGGCGACCCGGTCGGTGACCTCGACGGCTTCGCCGAGGCCGCGGCCGCAGCCGCCGTGCCGCGTGGGCGAGGTCAGGCCGAGCAGACCGGCCCGGCCGAGCGCGTCGACGTTCTCGCGCGGGAACCGCCCTGCACCATCGGTGTCGCGGGCTCGCGGCTCGATGGTCCTGCGCAGGACGCGGTCGAGGGCGTCGCGGTGGTTGCGGGCCGTCATCGCGGGCCCCTGGCCGGGCCCGCCGCGACGAGCGCGCGGCGGGCCCGGGTGCTGCTGCGGTCGGACATGCTCACTCCCGTGGGATGCGCCCGGCCGTCGCGGGTTCGCCGGGCGCGAGCCGCTGACCGAGCAGGTCACCGAGTGCGTTGACGGTGCGCAACGTGGGGGCTTCGGCACCCACCAGGTCGGCCAGTTCGACGACCGCGGTGAGCATCGCCGCCAGTTCCAGCGGTTTTCCCCTCTCCAGGTCCTGCAGGGTCGAGGTCTTGTGGTCACCGGTGCGTTCGGCTCCGGCCAGACGCCGGTCGATGGCGATGTCCGGATCGCAGCCGAGCGCGGCGGCGATCTCCAGCGATTCGCGCATCATCGCGGCCACGAGCGCCCGCACTCCCGAGTGGCGGCACATCCCGGCGAGGGTGGCTCCGGTGAGCGCGCTGATCGGGTTGAAGGCGACGTTGCCCATCAGCTTGATCCAGATGTCGCGGCGGATGTCGTCCTCGACCGGGCACTTCAGCCCGCCGGCGATCATGGCGTCGCTGAACTCGCGGCAGCGCGCGGAAGCGGTGCCGTCGGGCTCGCCGATGGAGAAGCGGGTTCCCTCCCTGTGCCGCACCACTCCGGGGGCGTCGAGTTCGGTGGCGGCGTAGACCACGCAGCCGATGGCGCGGCGTGGCGGCAGGACCCGGCTGACGGCTCCACCGGGGTCGACGGTGTCGATGCGGTGGCCTTCGAAGGGACCGCGCAGTCCGTGGAAGTACCACCACGGAATTCCGTTCTGCGCGGCGATGATCGTGGTGTCCTCCTTGAGCAGGGGGTGGACCAGTGGTCCGCAGGTGGCGTAGGAATATGCCTTCAGGCCGAGGACGACGTGGTCGACCGCGCCGATCTCGGCCGGATCGTCGGTGGCGTGGGGCGCGACCTGGAAGTCCCCGCGGGGGCTGAGCACCCGCACGCCGTCGGCGCGCAGCGCGGCCAGGTTGTCCCCACGAGCCAGCAGGCTCACGTCCGCTCCCGCCCGATGCAGGCAGGCACCCACGTACGCGCCGATGGCACCGGCGCCGACAACAGCGACTCTCACAATCGATCTCCGCTCTGGTCTTGCGGCCAGGCGCAGGTGTCGGTGCATTCAGTATACAGTATGTGAATCACCGGGCAAGATTCTCGCTCCCCCGGACTTCCGGCGGAACGCCGGAATTGGCCCGATGACCAGCTGATCCGCATCATCAAGCTCCACTATGGACGAATCTCGCCCGGCGACGAGTCCCGCGGCGACCTATGGACACCCGCGCTTCGCTGCGGTATCCCTGATACGGACCTCATACGGTATGCAGTATGGAGACGACCGCAGACGCGTGTTCACACAAGGGGATGAGCGCTGATGGCCCAGACGGCACCCGACAACGCAGGCGAACCCGATCAGATCTCCGGCGGCCACCTCGTCGCCAAGGCGCTCAAAGCCGAAGGCGTGGACACGATCTTCACCCTCTGCGGTGGCCACATCATCGACATCTACGACGGCTGCGTCGACGAGGGCATCGACGTCATCGACGTGCGCCACGAGCAGGTCGCCGCCCACGCCGCCGACGGCTACTCCCGCATCACCGGCAAGCCCGGCTGCGCGGTGGTCACCGCGGGTCCCGGCACCACCGACGCGGTCACCGGCGTGGCCAACGCCTTCCGCGCGGAGAGCCCGATGCTGCTCATCGGCGGCCAGGGCGCGCTGTCACAGCACAAGATGGGCTCGCTGCAGGACCTGCCGCACGTGGACATGATGAACCCGATCACCAAGTTCGCCGCCACCGTGCCGCACACCGAACGCGCCGCCGACATGGTGTCGATGGCCTTCCGCGAGTGCTTCCACGGCTCGCCCGGCCCGTCGTTCCTGGAGATCCCGCGCGACGTGCTCGACGCCAAGGTCCCGGTGGACAAGGCCCGCATCCCGCAGGCCGGCGGATACCGGGCCACCACCCGCTCGGCCGGTGATCCCGACGCGGTGCAGAAGCTCGCCGACCTGCTGGTCAAGGCCGAGAAGCCCTGCATCCTGCTGGGGAGCCAGACCTGGACCTGCCGGGCCACCGACTCGGCGGTCAAGCTGGTCCGCGAGCTCAACGTCCCCGCCTTCTGCAACGGAGCCGGTCGCGGCACGCTCCCGCCCGGGGACCCGCTGCACTTCCAGCTCGCGCGCCGCTACGCCTTCCAGAACTCCGACCTGATCATCATCCTCGGCACGCCGTTCGACTTCCGGATGGGCTACGGCAAGCGCCTCTCCCCCGAGGCGACCGTCGTGCAGATCGACCTGGACTACCGCACGGTCGGCCGCAACCGCGACGTCGACCTGGGCATCGTCGGCGACGCCGACGCGGTGCTCACCGCCCTGTCGCAGGCCGCGTCCGGGCGCACCGACAACGGCGCCAGCGGGCGCAAGGCGTGGGTGCAGGAACTGCGCGAGGTCGAGAGCGCCGCGCTGACCAAGCGCCTCCCGCGCCAGCACTCCGACTCCTCCCCCATCGACCCCTACCGGCTGGTGCACGAGATCAACGAGTTCCTCACCGAGGACTCCATCTACATCGGCGACGGCGGCGACATCGTCACCTTCTCCGGCCAGGTCATCCAGCCCAAGTCCCCCGGCCACTGGATGGACCCCGGGCCGCTGGGAACCCTCGGCGTCGGCGTGCCGTTCGCCATGGCCGCCAAGAAGGCCTGCCCGGACAAGGAAGTGGTGTGCCTGTTCGGCGACGGCGCGTTCAGCCTCACCGGCTGGGACTTCGAGACGATGGTGCGCTTCGACCTTCCTTTCGTGGGCATCGTCGGCAACAACTCCTCGATGAACCAGATCCGCTACGGCCAGATCGCCAAGTACGGCGAGGACCGCGGCCGAGTCGGCAACACCCTCGGCGACATCCCCTACAGCAAGTTCGCGCAAATGCTCGGCGGTTACGGCGAAGAGGTCCACGACCCCGCCGACATCGCGCCCGCGCTGCAACGCGCGCGCGAGTCCGGCAAGCCGTCGCTGATCAACGTCTGGGTCGATCCCGAGGTCTACGCCCCTGGAACGATGAACCAGACCATGTACAAGTGAGAACCCGTTCCCGGAGCCCGTTTTCGCGTTGAGGTGCCAGTAGCGAGAGTCGACCGAGCGGCTTCGCCGCTTCAGGAGCAAAGAGGTGCCAGTCATGAGTGCATTGGAAGGCGTGCGCGTCCTGGACATGACGCACGTCCAGTCCGGACCGTCCGCGACGCAGATCCTGGCCTGGCTCGGGGCCGACGTGGTCAAGCTGGAGGCACCCACCGGCGACATCACCCGCAAGCAGCTGCGCGACGTCGCCGACGCCGACAGCCTCTACTTCACGATGCTCAACTGCAACAAGCGCAGCATCACGCTGAACATGAAGTCCGACGCGGGCAAGGAGATCTTCACCCGGCTCGTCGCCGAATCCGACGTGCTGGTGGAGAACTTCGGTCCCGGGACCGTGGACCGCATGGGCTTCACCTGGGAGAAGCTGCGCGAGATCAACCCGAAGCTGATCTACGCCTCGATCAAGGGGTTCGGCGACGGGCCCTACACGCACTTCAAGGCCTACGAGGTGGTCGCGCAGGCCATGGGCGGTTCGATGTCCACCACCGGTTTCGAGGACGGCCCGCCCATGGCCACCGGGGCCCAGATCGGCGACTCCGGGACCGGTATCCACACGGTGGCCGGGATCCTCGCCGCGCTGCTGCAGCGCGAGCGCACCGGGGCCGGCCAGCGCGTGTCGGTGGCGATGCAGCACGCGGTGCTCAACCTCTGCCGGGTGAAGCTGCGCGACCAGCAGCGGCTGGCGCACGGCCCGCTGCGCGAGTACCCCAACGCCGACTTCGGCGACGAGGTCCCGCGTTCGGGCAACGCCTCCGGCGGTGGTCAGCCGGGCTGGGCGGTGCGCTGCAAGCCGGGCGGCGACAACGACTACATCTACGTCATCGTGCAGCCGCAGGGCTGGGCACCGATCGCGAAGCTCATCGGCAGGCCCGAGCTGATCGACGATCCCGACTGGGCCACGCCGGAAGCACGACTGTCGAAGCTGGACAAGATGTTCAGCATGATCGAGGAGTGGACGCTCGGTCACGACAAGTGGTCCGTGCTGGCCGCGCTCAACGAGCACAACGTGCCGTGTGGTCCGATCCTGTCGACCAAGGAGATCATCGAGGACGCCTCGCTGGCCGACAACGACATGATCGTCAGCGTCGATCACCCGGAGCGCGGTGAGTTCAAGACGGTCGGCTGCCCGATCAAGCTCTCCGACTCCCCCGTCGACGTCCAGCGCTCCCCCCTGCTCGGCGAGCACACGGCCGAGGTCTTCCGGGACCGGCTGGGCATCGACGAGTCCGAACTGGCCGAGCTCAAGGCGAACGGAGTGATCTGAAGTGGCATACGACGGTGCCCGCGTGCGGGAGGTGCTCGACGCGGTGCGGTCCGAGGGCCGGGCGGCGCTGACCGCGCCCGAAGCCAAGCAGCTGTGCGACGCCTACGGCATTCCCACCGCCGGTGAGGGCCTGGCCACCAGCGCCGACGAGGCGGTCGCGCTGGCGGCCGAGTTCGGCGGCCCGGTGGCGTTGAAGATCGTCTCCCCGGACATCCTGCACAAGACCGACGCGGGCTGCGTCCTGGTCGACGTCAGCGGCGAGGACGACGTGCGGGCCGGCTACCGGCAGATCCTGGCCAACGCCCACGCCCACGTCGAGAACCCCTCGATCGCCGGGGTGCAGGTGCAGCAGATGGTCAGCGGCCAGGAGGTCATCGTCGGGGCCACCACCGACCCCACCTTCGGCAAGGTCGTGGCCTTCGGGCTCGGCGGGGTGCTGGTGGAGGTGCTCAAAGACGTCACCTTCCGGCTGGCTCCGCTGAGCTCCGGTGAGGCCAGGGCGATGCTCGACGACATCGCCGCGGCCGAGGTGCTGCGCGGTGCGCGCGGCGCGGAACCGGTTGACGCCGCGGCGCTCTCGGAGGTGTTGCGCAGGGTCTCCGAGCTGGTCAGCGACTTCCCGGAGATCGCCGAGCTCGACCTCAACCCGGTCTTCGCGACGCCGTCGGGCGCCACGGCGGCCGACGTGCGGATCGTGCTGCAGACCGAGGAGCCCGCCGAGGCGCCGCAGCGCTCGCAGGAGGAGATCCTGGAGTCGATGCGGCGGCTGATGACGCCGAGCAGCATCGCGGTGATCGGGGCCTCCAACGAGGAGGGCAAGATCGGGAACTCCGTGATGAAGAACCTGATCAACGGCGGGTACGCGGGCGAGATCCACCCGATCAATCCCAAGGCCGACGAGATCATGGGCCGCAAGGCGCACAGGAGCATCACCGAGGTGCCGGGCGAGGTGGACGTCGCGGTGTTCACGGTGCCCGCGAAGTTCGTGGCCTCCGCGCTGGAGGAGTGCGGCGCGAAGGGCGTCGCGGCGGCGGTGCTGATCCCCTCCGGCTTCGCCGAGACCGGCAACCACGAGTTGCAGGAGGAGGTCGTGGCGGTCGCCCGCAAGCACGGGATCCGGCTGCTGGGCCCCAACATCTACGGCTACTACTACACACCGCAGAACCTGTGCGCGACGTTCTGCACCCCCTACGACGTGCGCGGCGGGGTGGCGCTGACCTCGCAGAGCGGCGGCATCGGGATGGCCATCCTGGGCTTCTCGCGCACCACGAAGATGGGTGTGTCGGCGATCGTCGGGCTGGGCAACAAGTCCGACGTGGACGAGGACGACCTGCTGACGTTCTTCGAGGACGACGACAACACCAACGTCGTGGCCATGCACCTGGAAGACCTCAAGGACGGGCGGGCGTTCGTGCGGGCCGCCAAGAGCATCACGAAGAAGAAGCCGGTGGTGGTGCTCAAGGCCGGTCGCACCGACATGGGCGCGCGAGCGGCCAGTTCGCACACCGGGGCGCTGGCGGGCAACGACAAGGTCTACGACGACGTCCTGCGCCACTCGGGCGTGGTGCGGGCTCCCGGGCTCAACGAGATGCTGGAGTACGCGCGCGGCCTCCCGGTGCTGCCCACACCTCAGGGCGAGAACGTCGTGATCATCACCGGTGCCGGCGGGTCGGGGGTGCTGCTGTCGGACGCCTGCGTGGCCAACGGTCTCGACCTGATGGACATCCCGCCGGACCTCGACGCGGAGTTCCGGCGCTACATCCCGCCGTTCGGAGCGGCGGGCAACCCGGTCGACATCACCGGTGGTGAGCCGCCGAGCACCTACGAGGCCACCATCCGGCTCGGGTTGCGGGATCCGCGGATCCACTCGCTGATCCTGGGGTACTGGCACACCATCGTCACTCCTCCGATGGTGTTCGCCGAACTGGCTTCCCGCGTGGCCGAGGAGGCGCGCGCGGAAGGGATCGACAAGCCGATCGTGGTGTCGCTGGCGGGTGACACCGAGGTGGAGAAGGCGGCGGACTACCTGTTCGACCACGGCATCGTCGCCTTCCCCTACACCACCGAGAAGCCGGTAGCGGTGCTGGGCGCGAAGTACCAGTGGGCCCGCTCCGCAGGACTCCTCGGCTGATCGGCCGACGGTCACGCAAGCGGCGAAGCCGCTTTCTCCTTCACCACCCTCGCAACTCGCACCGCCGCGGGTTCGCCAGCGGCTTCGTGGCGAGGACGGCCACTCCGGCGTGTATTGGACATACATCAGGAGTGGCACCCGCAGTCCACGGAGCCGCTCAGGTTCCGCCACCCGCACCGCTCAGCAGAGCTCTCACTGGAAGGTCCCGAGGACAAGGAGGTCCGATGTGGACGCTGACAAGGCGCCTGGGAGAGACGATCAAGAACCGGTATTAGAATCCGGCGGTCGGGTCTGGAGCGCGGGTGGGCTGGAACCCATGCCCATCCGCAAGCTTCCCGACGCGCCGCCGTCCATCCACCTGCTCGGCCCCACCGTGTTCCTCGTCGCGCTCGGCGTGGGCATGGGCGAGTCCTACATGTGGCCCCGGCTGGTGCTGATCTTCGGCCCGGAGATCCGGTGGCTGTTCCTGATCGGGGTCACGCTGCAGGCCGTGGTCATGCTGGAGATGGCCCGCTACGCGATGGCCACCGGGGAGAGCATCTTCTCCGGCGCGGCGCGCGTCGCCAAACCGCTCATGTGGTTCTTCTTCATCACCGCGATGGCGGTCTACATCTGGCCCGGTCACCTCTCCGCCGGGGCCGCGGCCCTGGAGCAGATCACCGGGATCCCCTGGTACGTCTCGGGATGCGTCGGGCTGCTGTTGGTCGGGGTCATCTTCACCATGGCCAAGGTGATCTACAGCCTGCTGGAGAACGTGCTGTCGATCCTCATCGGCCTGCTGGTGGTGGGCACGGCGGTCATCGCCTCGCTGGTGGGCAACCTGGACGACCTGACCAGCACGATCGCCGGCATGTTCCACTTCGGGTACTTCCCGGAGGCGGCGATGTCACCGGAGTGGTTCCCGGTCGTGGTCGGCGCGATCGCCTTCGCGGGCCCGTCGGGCATGCAGCAGATGTGGTACACGCTGCACCTGCGCGATTCCGGCGCCGGCATGGGCGCGCACATCCCCCGCATCCGCGGTCTCAGGCACGCGGGCGAGGAGGAGGTCATGCCCTCGCGCGGGTTCATGTTCGACACCGACGACCCGGCCGAGATGGCCAAGTGGAAGGGCTGGCGGCGCTGGGTCACCTTCGACGCGCTGCTGCTGTTCTGGGGCGTCACGATGCTGGTGACGATCTCGTTCACGGTGCTGGCGCAGTCGGCCTCGCGGGAGAACCCCGACGTGAAGTCGCTGATCGAGAGCGGTGAGCGGGAGGCCGCGCTGTCGGCGATGTCGGATGCCTTCTCCTCGGCGGGTTCTCCGATGCTGGGCACGGTGTTCCTCGGGTTCATCGCCCTGATCGGGCTCAACGCGACGCTCGGGCTGTTCGACTCGTTCTCCCGGGGCCAGGCCGACATGACCTACAACTTCGTGCCGGGGGCCAAGCGCTTCCGGATGTCGCACCTCTACGCCGCGTTCCTGTGGGGCGTGATCATCTTCGGGATCCTCATCCTGCTGTTCGGCCCGGCCGACGGACCGAGCGCGATCCTGGACATCCTCGCGTTCCTGTCCACCTTCGCGATGGGCGCCTACTGCGTGGTGCTGCTGCTGGTGAACAACAGGATGCTGCCCAAGCCGATCCGCCCGAAGTGGTGGAGCAACCTCATCATCGGTGCGGGTGCGGTGTTCTACCTCGGGATGCTGTTCTACAGCCTGGTGCGCTTCGGAGTGGTCGTGAGCTGACATGACCGAGACGACGAGGATCACCGCCCCGGGTCTGGTCATCGGCTCCGTCGCCGGGCTGTTCACCGCGCTGTTCACGCTGGTCGCTGGCGCACCGCTGGGATGGGCGGTCACGGCCGGGCTGATGCTGGCGGTGCCGCTGGCGGCCTTCGGCGCGGGGTGCAGCGCGTTGCGGCTGCGCGGGGTGCTGCGCGGCGGCGCGTTCGCACCCGTCGCGCTGTACTGGCTGATCGCGTTCCCGCTGGCGCGGCTGGTGCAGGAGGTGGGCACCAGGCTGGCGGTGGGCGACAGCTTCTCGCTGCCGCCGCAACCGGTTTCGTTCCTGATCTACCAGGCGCTGATCAGCGTGGGGTTCGCGATCGGTTTCGTGTGGGTGCAGGAACGGCTGGTCCGGGGTGGTGCCGGGAGATGAGCGCACCGGTCACCACCACCGACGATCAGCCGCGCGCGTTGACGAGTCGCCCCTCGTCGACGTGCTTCGGCTCGGGCCGCGCGCCACCGCGCAGGTCGTCCTGACGAGCCGATTCGATCGCGGCGGACGTGGCCAGTCCCAACATGCGCCCGTCCGCCGCGAACCCGCGCGGCATGCGTTCGAGACGGCGCAGGATGCTCCCGATGATCCGCATTGTGCTCACCTCCTCCCGGTTCGTTCCTTGCATACAGTATGCCGTTGGAATGTCCGGTTGGCGAAGTCCTTGTGATCAGCAACACCCGAGCCGAGCGGACGGTGACACCGATGCCCGAGAAGTGGGCGATGATCGGACTGCACACGCCGAACCTGGAGGCGCGCGACCACCACGGCCGCCGCTACCGGGTCGGCGAGCGACCGCGCGAGCTCACCGGCCTGCCCCGCGCGGCGATGCTGTGGGCCTGCTGGCTGCCGATGCTGCTGGTCGGAACCATGCAGTACGCCTTCGGTGCCGCCATCCCCGGACTGCTCGCCGCCGGGCACGACCTGGCCGGACTCTGCTGGACCCTGGCCGCCTGGGCGGTGCTGCAGGCCGGCGCCGGGCTGCCCAGCGCCCACCTGCGCCAGCACGACCGGACCGGGCCGCGGGCGATGCTCATCACCGGCGGCTTCCTCTGCGCCGCAGGCGTTCTCAGCCTCGGTCAGGGCGTGGCCGCCGGGTACGCCGTGCTCGGCGGGATCGGGGCGGGGCTGGTCTACGCCTCCTGCACCTCCACCACCGAGAAGTGGTTCCCGGAGAACTCCGCGGCCCGCGTCGGCGTCGTCACCGGCGCCTTCGCCTACGGCGCCACCCCGTTCGTCATCGCCCTCGCCCTCGCGCCCCGGCACGTCGAGGCCGGGCTGACCGCCTTCGCCCCCGCGCTGCTCGTGGCCGTGACCGCGTGCGGCCTGCTCATCGCCGACCCGCCGCGGCACTGGTGGCCGGCGCACGTCGACCACCACCGCTGGGCGCGGGCGAACCCGCCCGCCGCGCGGGAGTTCTCGGCCACCGAGGCGCTGCGGACCCCGGCGCTCGCGGTGATGGCGGCGAGCCTGTTCTGCGCGGCGGCGGTCTCGCTGTTCGACGCGGCCTTCCTGGCGCTGCTGGCCGCACCGCTGTCGCCAGTCGCGGCGATCGCGCTTTTCGTGGCCACCAACGGCGCGGGCCGGACGCTGGCGATGGCGATCGCCGCCCGCCTCGGCCGCCGCCGGACGCTGCGCTGGGTGGTGACCGTGCAGGCCGCGGGCCAGGTGCTGCTGCTCATCGGAATCGAGCAGGACTCGGCCGGGTGGCTGGTGGCCGGGGCGACGGTCGCCGGAGCCGGCGGTGGGGCCTTCTACCCGCTGTTCGCCGCGCTGGCCCGGGAGTGCTTCGGCCAGCACCGCAGCATCGAGGTGCACGGGCTGGTCTACAGCGCGAAGGCCGTCAGCGGCGTGGTCGGCATCGGCCTCGGCTGGGTGGCGCTGGCGACGTGGGGCGCACCGGTCGCGCTGGCGCTCGCCGCGGTGCTGTCGCTGGGCTCGGCGGTGCTGTGTGGACGGTGGCACCGACCCGGATTCCCGAAAACCCTTCCCACCGCCAAGCCTTGATCGGTATTGGTTCAAATGCGAGGATCTTTCCGATTGATGTGGTGATCATGGGCTCGCGGGCCCCGGGAAGGTCGGCTGGATGAGCGCCGAAATCGATGTGATCGTCGTCGGATCCGGCATCAACGGCCTGGTCGCCGCGGCCGAACTGGCACGGGCGGGCCGGTCCGTGCTGCTGCTGGAGCGCAACGACCGGCTCGGCGGGTTCATCGCATCCGAGCAGCGCACCGTGCCCGGCTACATCCACGACACCTACTCGTCGTGGCACCCGCTGTTCCTGGCCGGCCCGGCCTACGCCTCCCTCGGCCCGCAGCTGCACGAGCACGGGCTGGTCTACCGCAACACCGACTCCTGGGCAGCGGCCAGCGTCGCCGACGACGGCCGGGTGACGAGGAGCCACCGCGACCCGGCCAAGACCGTCGAGGCCTTCGAGCACGACGCCGACCGCGACGCCTACCTGTCCATGCTGGACCGGATCGGCGCCAACATCGCCGCCATCAACCGGATGCTCGGCGGCGAGCTGCGGTCCTGGTCGATGCTGTGGCAGGGCGCCAAGCTGATCAACACCGGCGGCGTGCGCGGCGCCGAGGGCTGGCTGCGGCAACTCGCCACCAGCGGCCGCGCCCTGTACCGGCGCGAATTCCGAGGTCACGAGGTCGACCACCTCTTCACGCCCTGGCTGCTGCACGCCGGGCTGGGGCCGGACCACGCCTCCGGCGGGCTGATGACCGGCCTGCTCGCCGCCGGGCTGCACGGCGCGGGCCTGCCCGTCGTGGAGGGCGGCGCGGGCAACTTCGTGACCGCCTTCTCCAAGCTGCTGGACTCGCTGGGCGTGCAGGTCCAGACCGACACCGAGGTCGAGCGCGTCCTCGTCGAGGACGGCCGTGCGATCGGTGTCGTCGCGGGCGGCCGGGTGCTGCGCGCGCGGAGCGGTGTGATGGCCTCGGTCGCGCCCTCCGCGCTCTACAGCCGGCTGCTGCCGCCCAGCGCCGTCAAACCCCAGCTGGTGCGCCAGGCCGAGAAGTTCCGGTACGGGCGAGCGGCGATGCAGATCCACGTCGCGCTGTCCGCGCCGCTGAAGTGGCGCGACGAGCGGCTGTCGGCATTCCCGGTCGTGCACCTCACCGACGGCTCGTCGAGCACCGGCATCGCCTGCGCCGAAGCCGAGGCGGGACTCCTGCCGCGCCGCCCCACCGTCGTGGTGGGCAGCCAGTACCTGTTGGACGAGACCCGCGTCCCCCGGGGCGCGGCGTCGCTGTGGCTGCAGCTGCAGGAACTGCCGTTCCACCCGCTCGGCGACTCCGCCGGGGAGCTCGACACCAGCCAGGGCTGGACCCGCGAGCTGGCCGAGGGCTACGCGCGCCGGGTGCTCGACCGGCTCAACGCCCACGCTCCCGGCCTGCACGACCTGGTGTGCGCGGTCGACATCATCAGCCCGCCGGAGCTCACGGCGCACAACCCCAGCGCCGGGCAAGGCGATCCGTACGGCGGCAGCACCGAGCTCGACCAGAACTACCTGTGGCGGCCGCTGACCGCCGCCGGCAACCACGCCACCCCGATTCCCGGCTTGTGGCACATCGGTGCCGCCACCCACCCGGGTCCGGGCATGGGCGGCGGTTCGGGTTACGCGGCGGCCAACGCCCTCCTCAAGCGCAGCCGCTGAGCCCTCCTCGCGCGGCCCCTCGCCGTGGCGCCTTCCGAGCCGAGGGGCAGTTCTTGCCCGAACCGTCCATGATCGAGATCCCATTTGCCCGGACAGTTGGGGCAAAAACTGGCCCTCGGCACCGCGCACCGGCGCCGGCGCGCCCTCGTTCACACCAACGCGATCCCGGCTCCGGCGAACGCGGGAGCGACGGCTGTCCGGGGCGTTTTCGGAGGGCGGAACAACGTTGTTGATCGCTTTCATGGATTCGTCCAAGAAAAACGGGAATGCGGCTGGGAATTTTCGGATCAACCGACAAAACTGATTCCACCGCAGGTCATCAGGCATCTGTTAGCGTTTCTCCGCGGAAGCGGAGCCGATTCGTCCTTGACTCGACCAGGCGTCCGAATTATGGTCCAGACCACTAACTATTCGGCGAATCCCCTTCCGCGACAGGCATTGTGAACAACGGATCGCCACCGATGGGTTCCGCTGTTCGGAATCGATTCACCCTGTCGCGACTTCCCCCGAAGGAGCTGACAATGCCCAATCGCAAGATCTCCGCAGCCATGGTCGGTGCCGCCGTCGCACCGTTCCTGATCGCGATCCCCGCCGGGACCGCGAGCGCCCACGGCTACGTCGACGCACCGCCGAGCCGCCAGGCCCAGTGCGCCGCCGGCACCGTGCAGTGCGGTTCCATCACCTACGAGCCGCAGAGCGTCGAGGGCCCGAAGGGCCTCAAGAGCTGCAGCGGCGGCAACGAGAGCTTCGCCGAGCTCGACGACGACTCCAAGGGCTGGACCGCCACCCCGATCGGCACCCAGGCCACCTTCAACTGGAAGCTGACCGCCGCGCACGCCACCACCACCTGGGAGTACTACATCGGCGACAAGCTCGTCGGCTCGTTCGACCAGGGTGGCCAGCAGCCGCCGCAGCAGCTGTCGCACAACCTCGACCTGTCCGGCTTCAGCGGCCCGCAGAAGGTGCTCGCGGTGTGGAACGTCGCCGACACCGCCAACGCCTTCTACGCCTGCATCGACGTCAACGTCGGCGCCATCAAGTAAGCACCACCACCAGGACGAGCAGGCGGGCCCGACCCCTCCACACCGGGCCCGCCTGCTCACGTCCGGACCACAGTGGACACCGCGCCGCCGAGTTTCCCCGGCCTGCCACCTGGTGTATCCAGGACCGGTGACCGAGTTGGTGCTGGGCCCCCTGCTGCGCTACGTCGACCAGAACCGGGCCACCGTCTGGGTGGAGACCGACGGGCCCTGCACCGTCGAGGTGCTCGACGCCGCCGAGCACACGTTCCAGGTCAGCGGCCACCACTACGCGCTGCTCACCACCCACGTCACCGGCCCGACGCCCTACCAGGTCCGACTCGACGACCACCTGGTCTGGCCCCCGCCGGAGGTCTCCCCCAGCGTGATCCGCCCGGTCACCGGAACCGACCGGCTCACCGCCCTGTTCGGCTCCTGCCACTTCGACCGGCCCGCCGCGGGCCGCGACGGCCTCGGTCCCGACGCGCTGACCGCCACCGCCGCCCGCATCGCCGCAACCCCGGAGGACGAGCGACCGGACGTGATCATGCTGCTCGGCGACCAGGTCTACGCCGACCAGCCCACGCCGCCCGTGCGCCGCGAACTGGCGAAGCTGCGCGACCTGCGGCGACCGCCCGTCGGCGAGGTCGCGAACTTCGAGGAGTACACCCGCCTCTACCGGCACGCCTGGCAGGACCCCCCGGTCCGCTGGCTGCTGTCGACGCTGCCGAGCATGATGATCTTCGACGACCACGACGTGCGCGACGACTGGAACACCTCGCGCAGCTGGCGAACCGCGACCTCCGCCCAGCCCTGGTGGCGCGAACGCCTCCTCGGCGGGCTCGTCGCGTACTGGATCTACCAGCACATCGGCAACCTCGACCCCGACGACCTCGCCGCCGACCCCGTCTTCCGCGAGGTCCGCGAGGTCGGCCGCCACGGCGACGCGCTGCCGGTGCTGCGCGAGATGGCAGCCAGCGCCGACCGCGAGGAGCAGGGCGAGAAGGGAATGCGCTGGAGCTACCACCGCGACCTCGGCGGCGTGCGGCTGGTCGTGCTCGACACCCGCTGCGGCCGGATCCTGGAGACCGGCGAGCGCGCCATGCTCTCCGACGGCGACTTCGCCTGGCTGCGCGACATCGCCGCCGCCGACCGCCGCCACCTGGTGCTGGCCTCATCCCTGCCGTGGTTGCTGCCGCCCGCCATCCACCACCTGCAGTCCTGGAACGAACGCGCCTGCACCGGCCGGCACGCCTGGCTCGCCGAGAAGGTCCGCCAGGCAGGCGATCTGGAGCACTGGGCCTCGTTCCGCGCGTCCTTCGACCGCCTCGCCGAACTCACTCGGCGACCGCGCCGCGGACACCGACGCCCCCGCGACCATCAGCGTGCTCTCCGGCGACGTCCACCACAGCTACTTCGCCGAAGCCGACTACCCGCGCGCGCTGAACTCCCGCATCACCCAGCTGACCTGCTCACCGCTGCACAACCAGGCCCCGAAACCGCTGCGCAGGCCGCTGCACGCCGCCTGGTCGCACACCGCGGCCCGCCTGCTGCGGACGATGTCGCAACGCGCCGGGGTGCCACCGCTGCCGCTGCACTGGCGCCGGACCGACGGACCGTACTTCGGCAACGCCATCGCCCAGCTCGACTACCACGGCACGCGCGCGCAGGTGACCCTCTGGGAAGCCACCGCCGACGACGCCCTCGCCCGGACCTGCGTCCGCCGGCTGACCTAGACCAGGAACGAGAACAGCGGCGAGCCCGGCGAGACCTGCTCGATCTGCAGCGGCGATTCCTTCATCCGCGTCAGCAGGTCGTCGAGATCGTCGGCGTTGTCGAGCTCGATGCCCACCAGCGCCGGACCGGTCTCCCGGTTGTTCTTCTTGACGTACTCGAAGGCGACGATGTCCTGGCCCTCGACGAGCACGTCGTCGAGGAAGTGCCGCAACGCGCCCGGCTCCTGCGAGAAGGTGACCAGGAAGTAGTGCCGCAGCCCCTCGTGCAGCAGGGAGCGCTCGACGATCTCTCCGTAGCGGCTCAGATCGTTGTTGCCGCCGGAGACCACGCACACCACCGGACCGCGCGGCGCCCGCTCCAGCATCCGCGAAGCGGCGCTGGCCAGCGCACCCGCGGGCTCGGCGATGATGCCCTCGGTCTGGTACAGCTCGATCATCTCGGTGCACACCGCGCCCTCGGGCACCGCCACCAGCTCGTCGACCAGCTCGCGCGCCACCTCGTACCCGAGGTCGCCGACCCGGCCGACGGCCGCGCCGTCGACGAACGTGTCCACCGCGGGGAGCTTGACCGGCGCGCCCTCGTCGAAGGCCGCCCGCATGCTCGCCGCACCGGCGGGCTCGGCACCGACCACGCGGATCTCCGGGAAGTGCTCCTTGAGCCACAGCACGATCCCGGCCAGCAGTCCACCACCGCCCACGGGAACGATCACGGTGTCGATGGGACCGTCGTGCTGCTCGGCGATCTCCAGGCCCACCGTGCCCTGACCGGCGATGGTGCGCGGATCGTCGAAGGGGTGCACGTACACCGCGCCGGTTCGCTCGGCGTCGGCCTTGGACGCAGCGCTGGCCTCGTCGAAGGACGAGCCGACGATCACCGGCTCGATCCACTCGCCGCCGATGGTGGCGATCCGCTTGCGCTTCTGCCGAGGGGTGTTCGAGGGCAGGTACACGCGGCCCTTGATCTGCAGCTCGCGGCAGGCGAACGCCAGGCCCTGAGCGTGGTTGCCCGCGCTGGCGCACACCACGCCGCGCTCGCGCTCCTCGGCGTCGAGCCCCGAGATCAGGTTGAACGCACCGCGCACCTTGTAGGACCGGCAGACCTGCAGATCCTCGCGCTTGAGGCGGACCGGTACGCCGAGCTCCGCGCTGAGGCGGCTGCTGGTTTCCAGCGGCGTGCGCCGGACCACCTGTCGCAGACGGGTGCCAGCCCGGAAGATCGCGGCGGGAGTGAGCTCAACGGACACCTGGTGATACTAAAGCCGCTGGTGAATCAGACGGCCGTCGGGTGGCTCAGCTCTCAGGCGGGTCCTGCCGCCACACCGCCCGGTACCGCTCCGCGGCCTCGGCGTCGCGCTGCCTGCGCACCGCCGACCCGTACCCGGGCGGCAAGCCGTACTCGGTGAGCCTGCTGTCCACGCTGTCCACCGAGCTGGTCAGCACGATCCGCGCCACCACCAGCACACCCAGCAGCAGAGCTCCGGCGGCGATCGGCCACGCCCCGCCCAGCAGGCCGAGCGCGAGGAACAGCACCACCCCGATCGGCGCGATCTGCAACAACCCGCGGATCAGCACCCGCAGCACCCAGGTCCGGCAGGTCGCGTCGTGCAGGACCCAGTCGCGGTACTGCTCGGGCAACCTGCCGCCGTACTGGTAGGCCACCCACCGCACAGGCCCCGGACGCATCATCCCCCCACGGTAGAGGCCGAGGAGCGGCATCCAGGACGCGAGGCGGTGATCACGGCCGGCGGACACCGCCGAAGCACGGGGGTGATCCCGCTCGTTCGAGCTGCCAAGGTAGGAGAACCCCTGGTCGTAGCGCTGAGAAGGACTCGCAGAGATGTTCAACGTAGAGAAGGTCCGGTTGGCCGGTGCCGATGTCGAGCTGCCCAGGATGCTCCCCGTCGAGCAGCGCTACGCCGCCGAATCGGTCGACGACCTCGAAGGCACCCTCCGCGCGCAGGTCGCCGAGCACGACCGCGCGCACCCGGTCAGCGGCAAGCGCATCGCGGTGACGGTGGGCAGCCGGGGCATCGCGCAGCTGGACCGCATCGTCATCGCCCTGGTCGGGGCGCTCGCCGAGCACGGGGCCAAGCCGTTCGTGGTGCCGGCGATGGGCAGTCACGGCGGCGGCACCGCGGAGGGGCAGCGGCAGGTGCTGGCCGAGTACGGGGTCACCGAGGAGACCGTCGGGGCACCGGTGATCTCGTCGATGGAAACGGTCGTGATCACCAGGCTCGCCGACGGCACCCCGGTGCACTTCGACGCCGAAGCCGCGCAGGCCGACAGCGTCGTGGTGCTGGGCAGGGTCAAGCCGCACACGGACTTCCGGGGCACGCACGAGAGCGGCCTGGCGAAGATGATCGCGATCGGACTGGGCAAGCACCGGGGCGCGGCGACGCTGCACCGGCACGGCTTCGAGAAGTTCGACACCTTGATCCCGGAGGCGGCCTCGGCGGCCCTGGGCGTGGTGCCGTTCGAGTTCGGCGTGGCGGTCGTGGAGAACGCCTACGAGCACATCGCCCGGCTGGAGCTGGTCGCGACCGACCGGATGCTGGAGCGCGAAGCGGAGCTGCTGGCGGAGGCGAAGTCGCTGATGCCGAAGCTGCTGATGTCCGACATCGACGTGCTCGTGGTCGACGAGATCGGCAAGGACATCAGCGGTGCGGGCATGGATCCCAACATCACCGGCCGCGCACCGGTCAACGCCGACAAGTTCCACGCGACGCCGATCAAGCGGATCGTGGTGCTCGGGCTGACCGAGCACACCAACGGCAACGCGTGCGGGCTGGGACTGGCGGACCTGACCACGCAGGGGTGCGTGGACCAGATCGAGTTCGGCTCGTTCTACACCAACTCGCTGACCTCGGGCGTTCCGGACGGCGCGCGGATCCCGATGGCGCTGGCCAACGACCGGGACGCGATCGTGGCCGCCCTGCACCTCACGCGAGGCCCGCAGGAGCGACCCGCGAAGGTGGTGCGCATCCGCAACACCCTGTCGATGCCGCGCGTCGAGGTCTCCGAGGCCTACGCCCGGGAAGTCGCCGAGCACCCGGACATGGCCGCCCTCGGCGCGCCGCTCCCCTGGCAGTTCGACGCCACCGGCCGCCTCCCGAAGCTCCCACCCGCGCACTGACCCACCTCGCCGACCGGGCAACCGGACTTCAGTGGAGATCGGGTCCCGGATTTCAGTGGAATTCCGGGTTCTGATTTCCACTGAAATCCGGTCACTGGGTGTCGGGGCCGGGTCATCTCCTTCGTTCTCGGGCATTGATTTCGATTGGCACTGAAGGGATAGGTTTCAGTAACAGTCGTATGGGGTGTGCGCTGGGCGGATAGAATCCGAGGTGGCTCCCCACATCACCCGATCCGGCGGGTTCCGCCGGTGCGCGGAAGGCGAGGGCAGACGATGCAACTTCCGCTGACCACCGAACGGCTCGTGGTCCGGGACTGGACCGCCGACGACGCCGACGTGCAGGCCGCGCTGGACCTCTACGGCCGCCCCGAGGTCACCGAGTGGCTGACCCCGGTGATCTCCAACGTCGCCGACCTGGCCGCGATGCGCGCCGTGGTGCACTCCTGGATCGAGTCGCAGCCCAACCTCGTGCCGCCGACAGGCCGGTTCGCGATGCACCGCCGCGAGGACTCCCAGGTCGTGGGCGGACTCGTGCTGCGCATGCTGCCGCCCTACGACCACGACCTCGAACTGACCTGGCAGCTGCGCCCCGACGAGTGGGGGCACGGCTACGCCACCGAGGCCGCGATCGCCCTGCTGCACTGGGCGTTCACCTTCGACATCGACGAGATCTTCGCGCTGGCCCGGCCGGACAACACCCGCGCGATCGCCACAGCTCAGCGCATCGGCATGGACTGGGCGGGCGAGACCACGAAGTACTACGACACCTCGCTGCAGGTCTACCGGGTCAGGCAGAGCGATCTGCCCGACGTCCCGGGCGTCGGAGACACCGAGGACTGACCAGGAAACATCACTTTCCGTGGCGAAATCGGCCGCCATCGAGTGATCACAACAGGCCCGGTCGGCGGTTTCAGGATGTAATCCTGGTGTTGTCGCTCGAGCGCCGAGAGGGGCGCACCCGACGGAGGAACCTTGCCAAGGCCACACGACAGGAATCCGGTCCCGCCCCGGCGCCCCAGGGGGCGGCAGCCGGCCAGACCGCTCCCGCCGCGTCGGCGCCGCAAGCCGATCGGGCCTCGGGCCGTCGCCACCATCATGTCGCTGGTGATCCTGCTGGTCACCGGCTACGGCTGGAGCAACTACCGGCACCTGCTCAACGGCCTGGCCACCAGCGATGTCGCCGACGGCGGCGGTGCGGACGGTGCCGTCGACATCCTGCTGGTGGGCATGGACAGCCGCACCGACGCGCACGGCAAACCGCTGCCCGAAGAAGTGCTGCGCGAGCTGCACGCGGGTTCCAACGACGCGTCGCTGACCGACACGGTGATCATGCTGCACATCCCCAACGACGGGACCAGCGCGGTCGGCTTCTCCTTCCCCCGCGACTCGTACGTGTCGATTCCCGGCCAGGGCAACCACAAGATCAACTCGGCGTACGGGCGCGGCAAAGAAGCCGAGATCGCGAGCCAGCAGCAGAACGGCGTGACCGACCCGGCAGCGCTGGACCGCGCAGGCAACGAGGCCGGCCGCAAGCTGCTGCTGCGCACCGTGGAGAACCTCACCGGCTCCTCCATCGACCACTACGCCGAAGTCAACCTGCTGGGCTTCGCCAAGATCACCGAATCGGTCGGCGGCGTTCCGGTGTGCCTGAACTCGGCCACCAGCGACTCCTTCTCCGGTGCGGACTTCCAAGCCGGCCAGCAGACCATCGCGGGCCCGGCGGCCCTGGCGTTCGTGCGGCAGCGACACGGCCTCCCCCGCGGCGACCTCGACCGCGTGGTGCGGCAGCAGGCCTTCCTCGCCGGGCTCGCGCAGACCGCCTTGTCCGGCGGCGTGCTGGCCAACCCGAACAAGCTGCGCGACCTGATCAACTCGGTGCAGGACTCGGTCGTGCTCGACCTGGGTGAGGACTCCGACGTGCTGTCGTTCGCCGAGCGGCTGCGCGGCCTGGCCGGCGGTGCCATCAGCTTCGACACGATCCCGATCGAGGACGCCGCCTACAGCACGCCCGACGGCGAAGCCCTCAAGATCAACCCGAGCGCGGTCAAGGCGGCCGTCCGCGCGGCGACCTCGCCACCGGGCGCCCCGGCCTCCCCGACTCCGGAAGCGCCGCCGACCTCGGCTTCCCAGAAGCCCGCGTCGGCGCGGGTGGACGTGCTCAACGGGACCCGCACCACGGGTCTGGCCTCGAAGGTCCAGGACCGGCTCAACGCCGAGGGTCTCCACGTCGGCACGGTCGGCAACAGCAGCAAGCGCAACTCCTCGGTGATCCGCTACGGCTCGGGCGCGGAAGCGGCCGCGCAGGAGGTGGCCTCGCTGCTGGGCGGGATGCCGACCGAGGCCAGTTCGTCGTTGTCCTCCGGCCGCGTCCAGGTGATCATCGGCTCGGACTACGACGGACCGGCAGCCCCGCGCTTCTCCCCGGGCGGTGCGATGGCGCTGGACGGGACCGCGCGGCAGCAGGAACCGGCGCAGGCGCCGATCAGCGCGGCGGGAATTCCCTGCGTGAACTGAGGAATCGGGTGAGCTCGCCGAGCGTCTCCTCCGGCGCCTCCTCGGCCAGGTGGTGGCCGCAGTCCAGCTCTCGACCCGAGATCTGCGGTGCCCGGTTCCGCCAGACGGCCAGCGGGTCCGGGTCACGACCGAGCGGACCGCTCCGCCCCCACAGCAGGAGGGTCGGGCAGTCGATGGTGGCACCCCGGTCGTCCTCATCATCGGCGACGTCGATGCTCGCGCCCGCCCGGTAGTCCTGGCACATGGCGTGCACGACCTCCGGTCGGCACCACGCCGCGCGGTAGCTCTCCAGCGCCACGTCCGCGAAGG
This sequence comes from Saccharopolyspora terrae, assembly GCF_004348435.1. Lineage (NCBI taxonomy): Bacteria > Bacillati > Actinomycetota > Actinomycetes > Pseudonocardiales > Pseudonocardiaceae > Saccharopolyspora > Saccharopolyspora terrae. Next base: position 74,507 of record NZ_SMKS01000009.1, read on the forward strand.
CCTCGGCGGGCCGGAGGAACCTCGTGAAGAAGGCGTCCGGGTCGGCGCCGATGAGGCGTTCCGGGATCTCGGGCTGGGCGAGGAAGAACCAGTGCCACGCACCGAGCGCGAAAGCCGCGTCGGCGCGGGCGAAGACCTCGGCGGTGGGCAGCACGTCGAGCACCGCCACAGCGGTCACCACGTCCGGGTGGTCGAGGGCCATGCGGTAGGCGCAGCGGGCTCCCCGGTCGTGGCCGACGACCGCGAAGGACTCGTGGCCCAGCGCCCGCATCGCCGCGACGAGGTCAGCGGCCATGGCGCGCTTGCCGAACGAGGCGACCTCGGCGTCCGGTGCGGCGGTGCTGTCGCCGTAGCCGGGCAGGTCGGCCAGCACGACCGTGCGGGTCCGGGCCAGCCCGGGTGCCACGCGGTGCCACATCGCCGAGGTCTGCGGCCATCCGTGCAGCAGCAGCACCGGCGGGCCCGACCCGCCGACCCGGGCGCGGATCGTCGCACCGGACGGCGTGGGCAGGTCGTGCGGGCGGAAGTCGTCGAGCATCACGCGATTCCGTACCACTGCGCCGCGTTGCCGCGCAGCACCGCTTCGCGCTCGGTGCCGGTCAGGGCGGCGAGGAGGCGTTGCCCACCGCTGCCGTGGTCGTGCGGGTGGTCGGAGGCGTGCATCAGCAGGTCCGCCGGGCCCAGCAGGTCGAGGGCTTCGCGGACCTGGACCGGATCGCGCGGCAGGTGCGCGGGTGCGGTGGTCAGCCGGACGTGGTCGGCGATCACCTCACGCGACCTGCGGTTGATCCACGGGACCTCCCGCCAGACTCCCTTCCAGTCCTTGTCGAAGCGCCACAGCAACGTCGGCAGCCACGAGAACCCGCACTCCAGCAACGAGACCCGCAGGTCCGGCAGCTGCGCGAACACCCCTTCGGCGAGCAGGCTGACCAGCTGGGCCTGGACGATGCTCTGCGAGTTGCCGAGGTAGTCCTCCAGGTAGTTGTGGGTGAAACCGCTGGAGGTCATGGCGTTGCCGACCCTGCCCCACGCGTGGAGTCCCACCACGAGCCCCTTGTCGGCCGCGGCGCGCAGCAGCGGCCGGTGGCGGACGTTGCCCCACGGCTGGTCGCCGCGCACCGGCAGCAGCACCTGGACGATGCCGGGGTGGTCGCCGACGCGCTCGATCTCGGCGACGGCGGCCTCGGTGTGCAGCGTCGGCACGACCATGCTGGCGCGCAGTCCTGAGTCCGCGGCCAGCCAGCGCTCGACGAGCCAGTCGTTGATGGCGCGGGTCAGCGCGGTCTCGTAGTAGGGGTTGCGGTTGCAGCCGAACGAGGTGGTGCAGTTGAGGATCGCCGTTCCGGCGTCCAGCTGAGCGCGCAGTTCGGAGACCTCGTGCGGCGGAACGGATCCGGCTTCCCGCGCGGCTGGGGTCGCCGTGGTCGGAGCCAGCGGCGGGTAGGCGCCGCCCTGGGCGTGGTTGATGCGCTGGCTGCCGTCGCGCAGGTAGCCGCGCCAGTAGCCGTCCAGGTAGGGCGACAGGTCGGCGAAACCGGCCGGGGCGCAGTGCACGTCGGTGTCGATCACCGCGGTGCGGGCGGGGGCGCTCATCGAGCCTCCTGTGCTCGTCGCGGGAGGCCGAACAGCCGGCACGCGTTGGCACCCATCACCTGCTCGCGGATCGCCGCGGGCAGCAGTCGCGGTGCCATGCGGGGCGAGTCGAAGTCCCAGTGCGGGTAGTCGGAGGCGAACATGATGCGGTCGTTCATGTCGATGTGCCGCAGCGCCGTCTCCAGGTGCGCGGGATCGGCCGGCTCCTCGATGGGCTGCGTGGTGAACCAGAAGTGCCCGCGGATGTACTCCGAGGGTGGTGCGCTCAGGTGCGGGACGTCTTCGCGGAGCATCGTCCAGGCTTCGTCCATCGCCCACATCAGCGGTCCGAGCCAGGCGATCCCTCCCTCGACGCAGATCACCTTCAGCGTCGGGAACTCCTCGAACACGCCCTCGCAGATCATGCTCATGATCAGCGCGGACATCGTGTTGCCGTTCCAGACGTGCTCCTCCAGGTAGAACGAGGGCCAGCCGGGACCTCGGTGCTGCTCCAGGCCACCGGTGTGCGCGGCGATCGGCAGGCCGGCCTCGACGGCAGCCGCGTAGATCGGCCAGTACCTGCGGCGGCCGAACAGCGCTTCTCCGCCGGTCGACAGCAGCACCTGCACGAACCTGGGATCGCCCGCGCGCCTGCGGATCTCCTCGGCGGCGAGGTCCGGCGACTCCAGCGGGACGGCGATGGAGCTGCGCAGCCTCGGTTCTGGGTCGAGCCATTCCTCGACGATCCAGTCGTTGAGGGCGCGGCACAGCGCGTCCGCGAACTCGCGGGCCTCCACGCCCCAGCTGTGCGATTGCAGCGGGATGAGCACGCCGTGATCGATGTCGAACTCGTCGAGCAGCTGCTGCTGCATCAGGGCGAGGTCGTTGCCGGGGAACCCACCGTCCGGCCAGGAGTCGAGGCGGTAGCCGCCGTTGCTCACCCTGGGGTAGATCTCCGGTGGTCCGGGCACGCGGCTGCCGAACATCTCGAACCGCCGCCGGTTGCGGGCGTCGAGCCGGGGCAGGACGTCACGCGGCAGCGCCTGCGGGTGGATGTCGGAGTCGACGAGCGTGCGGGCCGCGCGGTTGCGGGCCGCGTTCTGCGAAGCGACGGTGCTGGTCATCGTTCACCTCCGGGGGCTGGTGTCGACCACGACGTAGGCGTCCTCGACGCTGACCGGGAACGTCTCGGCGACGTAGGGGCCGGGCATCCGGCCGTTCTTGGGTTCCGGTGGTGCGTCGGCGGTCTCCAGGCGCACCTCGTAGGTGCGCACGGGCGGTTCGCCGGGTCCGAGGAATGACTGGCCGGTCGCCAGCTCGTACTCCCAGCCGTGCCAGGGGCAGGCGATGAGCGCCTCCTCCCCCTGCATCGCGTAGTCGCCGGGTTCGCTGGAGACCACCCAGGGCTTGGTGTGGCCGACGCACAGCGGGCCGCCCATGTGCGGGCAGTGGTTGTTCAGCGCGTAGAACCGGTCCCCGACCCGGAAGACGCCGATCGAGCGGCGTCCTGCCTCGACGACCTTGCGCGACCCCGGCGGGAACTCGTCGAGCCTGGCCACCACGATTCTCATGCTTCGACGGTAGGAAGTTCAGCGCTGCCAACGGAAACTGAAAATCGGGATGCGCTGCATCGAGGCGTTCTATACCGGGGTGTCGCGGACCGCTTCGCGCACCGTCTCGCGCATCCACCGGTGCCCGGGGTCGGTCTCGTGCTTCTCGTGCCACCACAGGGTTTCCACGATGGGCTCGGGATCGCCGGGGCAGTCGAGGATGCGCAGGTCGGTCCGGTCGCCGAGGCGGCGGGCGAGCCGTTCCTGCACCACCGCGACCCGGTCGGTGCCGCCCACGAAGTAGGGGGTGGCGCGGTAGCTGTCCACCCGCACCGCCACGTCCGGGACCAGTTGCAGCGAGGCCATCAGCGGAGCCAGCGGCGCGGTGGAGGGGTACTCGCGGCCCGGGTGGTGCGGGACGACCCAGGGCCGTCGACGCAGCTCCGCGGCCGGCAGCGCGCGCCATCCCGCGGGCACGGTCGCGGCGTCCACGACGCACACCCAGCGGTCCCGGAACAGCTCGGTGCAGCGCATCCCCGACACGCGCAGGCGCGCGTTGGGCGTGGAGGCCAGGCCGTCCATCAGCCGCAGCGTCTCCACCAGGTCGGTCGGCAGGCGGCCGGTGACGAGCATGATGTGCAGCTTCGCGCCCGGCGCCTGGTGGTGCAGCGCCCGCGAGATCGGTTCGCCGACGGCCTCCAGGACGTAGTCGGGCATCAGCAGGCTGTACTCGCGCTGAGTGCTGGCCGGGTCGAAGGGCGCGGTGGTGAACAGCCGCTCGGCGGCCTCGCACAGCGGCTCGATCTGCGCGTCGAGCTCCAACGCCAGCGGCGAGAGGACGTAGCCACCGCGCTTGCGCACCAGCAGCTCGTCGTCGAAGTGCCTGCGCAGCCTCGCCAGGGCAGCGCTGGCGGTGGGCTGGGTGACGCCGATGTTCTCGGCGGCCCGGGTGACGTTGCGGGCGCGCAGCAGTTCGCGCAGGAACACGAGCAGGTTGAGGTCCAGGTTCGCCAGCGTCGATCCGGACTGCTTCACCTGATCAGCTCCCGTCGCGACCTCGCCCGGCCCTCGGGAACATTCACACCCACCGCATTCGCGGTGTCAAGAACTGCTTGCGCCGGTCATCGGGTCCCGATAGCGTGCACGCACGGGTCGTGCTCACACCGTTGCGACGTTGCGCCGATCGGATGGCGAGCAGCCTGGGGATTGATCCATTCGGGTTGCGTCTTCGCACGTCACAAATTCGGAGCACCGATTGGTTCCGAAAACGACACCTCCCATTGGCTCGCAGTACAGCTCAACCATTCCACCGGACCGCACGCTCGTTGAACGTGCGCAACGTTGAGGGTGACCAGCCAGACGAGACGTTTGACTCGCCCGTGACGAGCCGGGAGCAGGACGCGGTGCGGTTGCTGCTGCTGATCGACGGTGCCGCCGAACCGCTGTCCTTCCCGGTCCCGGACCCGGCGCTGGCCGAGGCGGTCGGTGTGGTGACCGGGCAGACGAGGTTGCAGAAGCTCGATTTCTGGCTTCGCAGCCCTGATTTCCTCGCCGACGAACTGCTCAACGAGTACGAGCGAACCGCGGACGGGCACCTGCTGGAACTGGCGGGCCGGATCCTCGATTCCGAAGAACCCGAAGTGCGGCGGTATCCGATGCTGCGCCACCACTTCGGCGCCTACGAACCGCTCGACGACGCGCTGGCGGTGCTGCGCAGCGCCGGCCTGATCGTGCGCCGCCGGCGCGGGCGGGTCGGGCACACCAGGCGGCACGACTACTACCTGCTGGAACGGGGCAGGCGGGTCGCCCGCACGATCATCGCCCGAGCACCGGCCTTCCGCTACTACGTCGACCGCGTGACGCTGGTGCTCGACCTCGCCGACGGGCGCGGTGGCAACGAACTCCGCAACCGCCAGTACCTGCAGGCCGAGTACGCGAGCACGCGGCGCGGCACACCCATCGCCACCATCGCCGAGCGGGTCCGCGACCGGCTCGCCCGGCTTCGCGCGGAACTGCAAGCCGCGTAGGGGGTTTTGACGATGAGCACCCGACCTTCGCCGATGCACGAACGACTCTCGACGATCACCGGGATGCCCGCTCAAGCCGTGGCCCGCCTGCTCGCTTCCGGGGGCAACTCGCCGACTCCGGACCTGCGGCGGCGGATCACCGAGGCCGAACGCAAGTGGGACCGGCTCGACCAACTGCACCGGTCGGCCCGCAACCGCAGGCAGGCCGACGAGCGCTCGCTCAACGACAGCACGGAGAGGGACGTCGCGCGGGTGCTCTTCCACGGCTTGGAACCGCACTCGTGCCCCCGCTGCGACACCCCGATCTCCGAGCAGCGACGTCGCGAGGAGCGCGAGAACCACCGGTGCGCGGTGTGCACCAGCGACCTGTCGGCCACGGCCTCGGAAGTCGCGGAACCGGAGATCGCCGCACGGCTGCGGCTGGCCGCCAGTGAGGCGGCCGAGACCACGGCGCTGGCGAGGTTGCGCGGTGCCGAGGTCGCCCTGGCCGAGCTGGTCGCGGAACTCACCGAGCCACCGCGCCCGCGCAGCGGCGACAACCCCACCGGCACCCCGGCGCCGGACCGGCGCCGGTGACCCGGCGGCGACCACCGGGCGCGGTGGCGGCCGGACCGCAGGCTCCCGTCCTGGCCAGGGCTTTGATCGCCGCTGCAGGCCGGGGTGCTCCCGGTTGGCGCGGCACGCTCGCGGAGTTCATCGACGGTCTTCCGGCGCAGCGCAGCCTGCTGGCGCTGGCGTCGACCATCGACGAACTGCTGGCCGGACCGGACGTGGTCCGGGAGCACGGCGTTCGGCTGCACGACGCGCTGCTGCACGATCTCGCCCCCGTCATCGAGCGCGATCCGCTGATCGCCGCGTGCCGGCTGGAAGGGGCCGTCCGGCTGGCGATCGCCGACGCCGTCTCGCCGTTCACGGTGCTGGGCAGGCTCACCGGGTTCGCACCGACGACGCCGGAGGAGTTCACCGAGACGCTGCCCCGGCTGCTGGGTGCGGCCATGGACCGGTGGGTCGGCGAACCCGCGATCACCACGCCGCTGCGCGAGGCGCTGGACCGGCTGCGCCACGACGAGGCGGCCGCGGTCGACGCGGCATTCGAGCTGGCCTGCGACGACCTGCGGACGGCGTTGACCGCCACCGAGATGCCCGCGGTGCTCGAATCGCTGACAGCGGCCCGGTCGCGGTTCGCCACGGTCGACGCCGCGGAGCAGGCGCGCCACGACGCCCGCGCCTACGCGGCCGCCTGCGACGCGATCCTGGCGTTCGCGGCGCAGGACCAGGACCGGCTGGCCGACGCCGCCGACCGGCTCACCACCGCGCTGGACCAGCGATCCGCCTGGTTGCGCGGCACCCACCAGCCGCAGTGGCTGCGGCCCCGGCACGCCGCCGAGCCCGCGTGGCGGCGTCTCGTGCTGCTGTTGCGCGCGGCGGCGGCGCGGTTGGCCGAGACGATCTGGATGGACGTTTGGGAGGCCCTCGGCGCCGTGCTCGACGCCTACACCCAGGTCCGGTCGCTGCAACCGCTTCCCGGGGCGCGCGCCGCACCCGGTTTGGCGGTGGTGATCGAGCCGACCATCGAGAACGCGATCGTGCGCAGCCAGAGCCGACTCGCGGCGCTGCGCCGGACCGTCGTGGAGGCCTCGGCCACCGAGAACCCGCCGCTGCCACCGCGCACGGCGCAACTGCTGCTGGACCGCATCGAGAGCACCGGGGCCGATCGCCGCCCGGACCTGCCGCAGGCCACCCGGACCCCGCCGGAGGAGGACGAGGACGAGGACCATGCCGCGACCTCCCGCGCCCACCGGCTGGCGCCCGCGCTGGTGCGCGTGCTCGGAGAGCGCCACGCGGCCGGGCTGACCGCGGGCCTGTGCGACGACGACCTGCGGATGCTGGACGGAGTGGTGCACAGCAGCGAGATCGCTCGCTCCCGCACCGCGCACCCCGTCCTCGACCCGCTGCTGGAGACGCTGCTGGGCCAGCTCTCCGACTCGCCGGAGTTCACCGGCCGGGTCCGGGCCACGTTCGGGATGCTGCTGGAGCAGACGCTGCGGTTCCTGTTCAGCCGCGCGGACCTGACGTCGACGACCTGGGGGCGCGGGGCGACCGACTACCGGCGCCCGCTGCGCAAGGGCGAGCGACGTCCGCGCGAGTCGGACCTGCAGCGCGACTACCACCAATGGCTGGCGACCGGGCAGCTCGGCGGACTGGTGGCGGTGGAGGCCACCGACCTGGCGATGGGCCGGGCGGACGTGACCACCACGTTCGGATCGCTGCGCTACGTCACCGAGATCAAGCGCGAGCTCCGCGACTCCTCGCGCGGCCACATCGAGGCCCAGCACGTGCCGCAAGCCGCGGCCTACGGCGGCACGAACGTGCCGTTCGGGCAACTGCTGGTGCTGGACCTGACGCCGCACCCGCACGGCGCACCGCGCGTCGACGAATCCGTCTGGCTGGCCAAGCACCGCCCACCGCACGGCGGAACCGACAGGTACGTGATCGTCGGGGTGATCACGGGGAACCGGCCCACGCCCCACGAACTCTGATCGACTTGTCCGGTTCTGCTGCTACAGTGCCGTGGCCATGGGTCAGGTCACTGCGGCCGGTAGGGCTCGCACGTTCTCCACGACAGGGCTGCCGCCCGCGAAACGCGTGGCGTTGTGGGAACAGCACAACGCCCGCGCGCTGGTCGGGCTGTCGTGCAAGACCATCGACGACGCTCCCCTTGCTGCCACCGAGCTGAACCTGCAGCTGCCGAGCCTGCACTTCGCGCGCGTGACCGGCAGCCCGCACCTCGTCGAACGCGGCGCTCGCGAGATCAGCGATCGCCCCACCGGCTCCGCCGTCCTCTACATCGCGATGGCCGGCGAGGCGTTCTTCTACAGCACCGGCGGCACCCGCGTGCTGCGCCCCGGCCACGCGGTGCTCTGCGACGCCGACAGGCCGTTCGCGCGCGGTTTCTCCCAGGGCCTCGAGGAATTCGTGCTGAAGATCCCGCACGACGCCCTGCGCGCGCTCACCGGGTCCACGCCCGAGCAGCCGGAGTTCTTCGACCTCACCGGCGGCGCCACCACCGACGCGCTGCGCGCGCTGACCCGCGTGATGCGGGCATCCATCGACGGACCCACCGACGCCCGCCGCACCGAGCAGCAGGCCCTCGGCCTGCTCGCCGCGCTGCGCACTGGTGGCACCAGCCGCCACCTGGACATCGCTCGGGCGATCATCGAGGTGCACCTGCGGGATCCGAACCTGTCGGCGGCGCGCATCGCCGCCCGCATCGGCATCAGCGAGCGCCAGCTGTGCCGGGTGTTCAACCGCGCGGACCTCAGCGTCGCGCGCTACGTCCTCGACCGGCGTCTGGAACTGGCCCGCGACCTGCTCCGCTCCCCTCGGTCCGCGCACCGCTCGATCGCCGAGATCGCTCGGGACTGCGGGTTCGTCTCCCCCTCCCACTTCACCCGGACCTTCAAACGGCGATTCGACGTCACCCCGGCCGAAACCCGCCGCACGGCAGCAGATCCCAACGTCTGAAACCTGCTCCGACGGCGCGGCAGCGGTTCCGAGGGGAATGCGGAGGAACCGCTGCGCAATTCCTCACCAGCTCCTGGCTGCGTTGCCCATTCGCGACGGGGTGTTGACCATTCGCGCCGTCCGGGAGGTGGTGCGGCGGACTCGTGCGAACCTCCCGGACAACCAGCGCGTCGCAGGAGGATCGAGACGATGGAGTTCAACGACGGTGTGGCCGACACCGAGGTTCCCACCACGGGCACGGTGGACACCGAGGTGCTGATCATCGGCTCCGGCCCGGCCGGGGCTTCGGCCGCGCTGTTCCTGTCCACCCTCGGCGTGGACAACATCGTGGTCACCAAGTACCGCTGGACCGCCAACACCCCCCGCGCGCACATCACCAACCAGCGCACCATGGAGATCTTCCGCGACCTCGGCATCGAGGAGCAGGTGCTGGCCGAGGCCACCCCGCACCACCAGATGGGCGACACGGTGTTCTGCACCTCGATCGCCGGTGACGAGATCGGGCGCATCCGCACCTGGGGCACCCACCCGGCGCGGCACGCGGACTACGAGCTGGCGTCTCCGTCGCTGAACTGCGACATCCCGCAGACCTACCTCGAACCGATCCTGGTCCGCAACGCCACCGTGCGCGGCTCGCACACCCGCTTCTCCACCGAGTACCTCTCGCACACCCAGGACGCGGACGGCGTCACCGCTCGGGTGCGCGACCGGCTCACCGGCCACGAGTACGACATCCGCGCCCGGTACCTCATCGGGGCCGACGGAGCGCGCTCGAAGGTCGCCGCCGACATCGGGCTGCCGTACGAGGGCCGGATGGACATCGCCGGGTCGATGAACATCACCTTCAAGGCCGACATCAGCGAGCTCGTCGCCCACCGCCCGTCGGTCCTGTACTGGGTCATCCAACCCGGCTCGAACATCGGCGGCATCGGCACCGGCCTGGTGCGCATGGTGCGGCCCTGGGACGAGTGGTTGATCGTGTGGGGCTACGACATCAACCAGGAACCGCCGGAGCTCGACGACGAGGCGGCCCGGCAGATCGTCCGCAACCTGCTCGGCGTGGCGGACCTGGACGTGGAGATCACCGGCTACTCGTTGTGGGGCAACAACGAGCAGTGGGCCACCCACCTGCAGTCCGGTCGCGTGTTCTGCGCGGGCGACGCGGTCCACAAGCACCCGCCGTCGAACGGGCTGGGTTCCAACACCTCGATCCAGGACTCCTACAACCTCGCCTGGAAGATCGCGGCCGTGCTGCGCGGCCGGGCGGGACCGCGACTGCTGGACACCTACTCGGTCGAGCGGGCACCGGTGGCCGAGCAGATCGTGCGGCGCGCCAACCGGAGCGGCCGCGAGTTCGGGCGGCTCTTCGAGGCGCTGGGCATCACCGACTCCGATACCGAGGAGCAGATGCGCGCCAAGATCGCCGAGCGAACCGCGGACACGCCCGAAGGCGCCCAGCGGCGCGAAGCGCTGCGGCACGCGATGGAGCTGAAGAACTACGAGTTCAACGCGCACGGCGTCGAGATGGGCCAGTTCTACGCCTCCACCGCCGTCGTCTCCGACGGTTCGCCGCGCCCTGAATCCGAGCGCGACCCGGAGCTGTACTACCGGCCCAGCACGGTGCCGGGTGCGCGGTTGCCGCACGTGTGGGTCGGTGATGCCGCCACCACGCTGTCCACCCACGATCTGGCCAGCTACGGCCGGTTCACCCTGTTCACCGGCATCTCCGGGGACCCGTGGGCGGCAGCGGCGCAGGAGACCGCCGAGCGGTTGGGCGTGCCGCTGGACGCGGTCGTGATCGGCCCCGGACGCGAGGTGACCGATCTGTACTTCGACTGGGCGGCCGGCCGCGAGGTCCAAGAGGATGGGGCGGTGCTGGTGCGCCCCGACAAGCACGTGTGCTGGCGCTCCCACCGGCTGGTCGACGATCCGGCGGCGGTGTTGACCGAGGTGCTGGCTGGGATCCTCAACTGCGGAGGTGAAGCGTGAGCATGGAATTCGACCACACGACGCTGGGCCAGCGGGTCCTGTTCGGCGCGGGAAAGGCGGCGGCGAACCTGGCCGAGGAGGTCCGGCGGCGAGGATCGACGGCGGTGATGGTGATCGCCGAGGGCCGCGAGGCCGAGCTCGCGCGGCGCATCACCACCGGGATCGACGTCGCCCTGCACTACGACGACGTCGCACCGCACGTGCCGGTCGCCAAGGCCGACAAGGCGCGCGCGGCGGCGCAGGAGCACGGCGTGGACCTGCTGGTGTGCGTGGGCGGTGGTTCCACGACCGGCCTGGCCAAGGCCGTCGCCCTGACCAGCGGGCTGCCGATCGTCGCGGTGCCCACCACCTACGCCGGTTCGGAGGCCACCAACGTCTGGGGCCTGACCGAGGCCGCCCGCAAGACCACCGGTGTCGACGACCGCGTGCTGCCGGGAACCGTCGTCTACGACGCCGAGCTCACCCTCTCGCTGCCGGTCGAGCTGTCGGTGGCCTCCGGCCTCAACGGACTGGCGCACTGCGTGGACTCGCTGTGGGCACCGCGCGCGGACCCGATCAACGCCGCTCTGGCCACCGAGGGCATGCGGACGCTCGCCGCCGGGCTGCCGAAGGTCGTCTCCGATCCGCACGACGTGGAGGGCCGCGAGCTGGCGCTCCACGGCGCCTACCTGTCGGCGGTCGCGTTCGCCTCGGCCGGTTCCGGGATGCACCACAAGATCTGCCACGTGCTCGGCGGCACCTACGACCTGCCGCACGCCCAGACCCACGCGATCGTGCTGCCGCACGTGCTGGCCTTCAACGCGGTCGCCGCCCCCGAGGCCGCCGACCGCATCGCCGACGCCCTCGGCGGTGCCGACGCCGTTCGAGCGCTGATAGCGCTGCGCGACCGGCTCGGTGCGCCGAAGGCGTTGCGCGACATCGGTCTGCGGGAATCCGACCTCGACGAGGCGGCGGAGCTGTCCGTCGCGGCGATCCCCGCGTCCAACCCCCGGCCGGCCACCGCCGGGGACGTCCGCAACCTGCTCACCGCCGCGTGGGCCGGAACCGCACCGGAGGGCGCATGACCGACGTGGAGACCACCGACGACGACCAGCAGCGCCGAGCCGAGGAAGAACTGGTCGCCAAGGTGCTGGCCAGCTTCGACGGCACCGAGGACGAGCGGCTGCGCACCGTGCTGCGATCGCTGGTCGCGCACCTGCACTCGTTCATCCGCGACGTGCGGTTGACGCAGCGCGAGTGGGAGGACGCGATCGCGTTCCTCACCGACACGGGGCACATCACCGACGACCGCCGGCAGGAGTTCGTCCTGCTCTCCGACGTGCTCGGCGCGTCCATGCAGACCATCGCGGTGAACAACGCGGCGCGCGGGAACGCGACCGAGGCAACGGTTTTCGGCCCGTTCTTCGTCGAGGGCGCACCGCACGCGGACCTGGGCGGGGACATCTCCGGTGGCGCGTCCGGCGAACCGTGCTGGGTCGAGGGCACCGTCACCGACACGGACGGGAATCCGCTGCCGGGCGCCCGGATCGAGGTGTGGGAGGCCGACGACGACGGCTTCTACGACGTGCAGTACTCCGACGACCGCACCGCCGCCCGCGCGCACCTGTTCACCGACGAGAACGGCTGGTACGGCTTCTGGGCGCTCACCCCGACTCCGTACCCCATCCCGCACGACGGGCCGGTGGGGAGGATGCTGGAGGCCACCGGGCGCTCGCCGCTGCGGGCAGCGCACCTCCACTTCATGGTCAGCTCGCCGGGCCTGCGCACGCTGGTGACCCACATCTTCGTCGAAGGCGACGACCTGCTGGACCACGACGCGGTCTTCGGCGTCAAGGACTCGCTGATCAAGCGCTTCGAGCCTCAGCCGCCGACCGCTGAGGTGCCCGGCGGCCGGGACCTCGACGGACGCCCGTGGACCCGAACCACCTTCGACATCGTCCTGCCTCCGGAGGAGCCGAGCTGACACGCCGCTGGGAACCGTTGAGCGGCGCGCGTCGGCACTCAGGTTCCGCTCCCCGCACCGTCTCGCGAGGCACTTCCTGAACAGCTCTCAGCGGCCGAAGTCCTGGGTCCAGTAGTTGCCGTTGTGCTCGACACCGACGCCGATGGTGCGCAGCGAGCAGTTCATGATGTTCTTGCGGTGGCCGCGGGATTTCAGCCAGCCGTCGACGACCTGGTCCGCGCTGGTGTGGCCGCGGGCGATGTTCTCGGCACCGGGCGAGGGGTAGCCGGCGGCCCGCACCCGCTCGCCGAAGGTGACGCCTTCGGGCGTGGTGTGGCTGAAGTAGCCGCGACGGGCCATGTCGGCGCTGTGCTCGGTGGCGGCCTTGGTCAGCCGACCGTCGACGGTGAGCGGGGCGCACCCCGCCCCTGCCCGGGCCTTGTTGACCAGCGCCACGACCTCGTCCTCCACCGGGGGCGCCGGGGCCGCCGACATGGACACCGCTGCGGCGCTCATCCCGGCACCGATCAACAGGGCGGCTGCGACTGCGGACAGCGTTGTCTTCGGGGTCATGTCCCCGAAAGCTACGGCAGTTCCAGGGACCGCATTCAGATCAAAAACCTTGCTGTGCCAAGACTTCACACCATCTCGCTACTCCGGGTGATCGCCTCGGGCAGCACGCTTCGGGGTCCGCCGCCACGCGTCCCGACGACAGTATCCGGCCACGCGCGTCACACCCGCCACCCTGCGCGGGCTCACGTGATGCGGTAACGCAGCGGCAGGTGCTTGAGCCCGCCGACGAACGTGGTGTCGCTCCACTCCGGCTCCCCCGCCGGTTCCACCCGCTGCAGGCGAGGCACCAGCTCAGCGAAGAACGCCCGCGCCTCCATCCGGGCCAGGGTCGCGCCGAGGCAGACGTGAGCGCCGAATCCGAACGACAGGTGGCGGTTCGGATCACGGCCGACGTCGAACCGGAACGGGTCGTCGAACACCGCCTCGTCGCGGTTCGCCGACGGGTAGCACAGCAGCAGCGACTCACCCGCCTCGATGCGCTTGCCGCCCAGCGCGTAGTCGGTCGTCGCGGTGCGCATGAACTCCTTGACGGGCGTGACCCAGCGGATCATCTCCTCGACCGCGGAGGGGATCAGCTCCGGATCCCGTCGCAGCCGCTCCAGCTCGCCCGGGTGAGCCACCAGCGCCTGCAGGCCGCCGGCGATCGTGGAGCTGGTCGTGTCGTGCCCCGCAGTCGCGATGATGACGTACTGGGAGGCCGCGTCGGAATCGGAGAGGTGTTCGCCGTCGATGCGCGCGTTGGCGATCGTCGAAGCCAGGTCGTCGGTCGGGTTGGCGCGCCGGTCCGCGGTGATCCGGTTGAAGTAGTCGAAGAAGTCCAGCAGGACCTGCAGCAGCTCCTCCGGTGACCGGCCGCGCCGCAGCTCGGCGTCGTCGCTGCCGAACAGCTCCTGGGTCAGCTGCAGGATCCGGGGGAAGTCCGACTCCGGCAGGCCCAGCAGCGAGAGGATCACGTAGAGCGGGTAGTCGACCGCGATCTCCTGCGCGAAGTCGCACTCGCCGCCCAGTTCGGCCATCTTGTCCACGGAGCGCTTCGCCAGGCGCCGGACGTCCACCTCGATCTTCCGCAGCGCTCGGGGCCGGAACCAGTCGGCCACGACCGATCTCAGCGCCTTGTGCTCGGGATCGTCGAGGTGGACCAGCGTGCGCAGCATCCGGCCGTGCTCGGCGGTGTAGCGGTCCTGCGCCGCGCTCACCAGGATCGGTCGCGGCTCGTTGATGAACGTCTCGTGCTGCCGCTCGACCTCGACCACGTCGGCATGCCGGGTCACCGCCCAGAACGGGTTGAACGCGGGCAGCGGATCGACCCGGTGCACCGGGTCTTCGCGCCGCAGCGCGCTCAGCGCGGCGTGCAGCCGCCGGTCGTCGGCGTAGGCGGTCGGATCGGCGAGCGTCAGGCCGGCGTCGTCGATGTTCACGTGCGCGTCCCCCTGGACATCGGTCCCCCCGCCTCGACGGTACTCAGCTGATCGCGGACCCGACAACAACACCGCGAAGCCGGTGACCACTCCCCTCGCGGACGACCGGTGACTAGCGTGATCACCATGCCCGTGCTCAGCCATCCCCTCGTCACGCGCGTCGCCGCCGCGTTGATCCAGGGCGTCACGTCGCTGGCCCCGCGCCTCAACCGCCGGCGCCGGTTCACCGACATCACGTGCGCGACCCGCCGGATCGAGGTCCCCACCGCCTACGGCGTGGTGCCCGCGACGCTGTACCTGCCGGCGAGCGGCGACGTCCCGCCGCTGCACATCAACCTGCACGGCGGCGGATTCATCATCCGCTACCCCGAGCAGGACGATCCGTTGTGCCGCTACCTCGCGGCCCGCGCCGGGGTCGCGGTGCTCAACGTCGACTACCCGGTCGCGCCGCAGCACCCGTTCCCGATCCCGCCGAAGGCGTGCTTCGAGGTGACGCGCTGGGCGGCCGAGCACGCCGGAGCGCTCGGCGTCGATCCGGAGCGGCTCAGCATCGGCGGGGCGAGCGCGGGTGGTTCGCTGGCCACGGCCGCGGCCCGGCAGGCGCGCGACGCGGGTGGCCCGCACCTGGCACTGCAGGTGCTGCACTACCCGTCGCTGGACCTGGTGACCTCGACGCAGGACAAGCTCAGCGCTCGCGACCGGACCGAGCCACCGTTCCTGAAACCGTGGATGTCCGCGGTGTTCCACAACTCCTACCTGCCCGACAAGGCGCTCGGCCTCGACCCGCTGGCCTCGCCCGCGTACGGCGACAACGGCGCGGACCTGGCCGGGACGGCACCTGCGCTGCTGATCACCACCGAGCTCGACCTGCTCAACGCCGAAGGGCTGCGCTACGCCGAGGCGTTGCGTCACGCCGGGGTGCTGCTCGAACACCGCGACATCCCCGGTGTCGATCACGGCTACGACCAGCTCGGAGCCGGTGACGATCTGGCGCGCGAGACCTACGACCTGATCGTCGAGCACCTCCGCCGCGCCCACTTCGAGCGCTAGGACGGGCGGTAGAGCAGACCGAGGAACTCCTGCAGGAGGCGTTCCCGCAGCTTCGGGCGCGCGATCGCGAGCATCGCGTTGATCTCGGCCATGCGCTCGGGCAGGCCCGCGCCACCGCCCATGCCCGCTGTTGCGAGCAGGTCGCCGAACTCCTCCTGCGAGAGCGCGTCCGGGTCGAGGTCGGCGAGGAACGCCGCGATGCTCTCCTCGACCTCCACCGGACCCGCAGCCCGGGCGTCGGCGACCGATTCCCGCAGAGCGGCACCGAATTCGGCCTCGTCGCCCCGGTTGGCGGGCGTGATCGTGAGGTGGAGGTTCGCGGGCGAGCTCTCGTGGGCGAACTGCGGTTGCACGTACCAGCCGCGCGCCTTCATCTCGTCGGCCACGGTGAACAGGTCGATCCCGTCGTCGGTGGTCAGCGCGAGCAGCGTGGAGTCGGGTTCGGCGAGCAGCCGCACGCCGCCGACGGCGGCGATCTCCGCCCACATCTTCTCCACCGCGTCCAGCGACGCCTGCGCGAGCGCGAGGTACCCGTCGTCGCCGAGGTGTTGCACCACCGCCCAAGCCGCGGCCAGAGGCCCGCCGGAGCGAGTGGATTGCAGCGTCGAGTTCAGCATCGTGTACCCGGGCCACCCGGCGCCGGCGAAGAAGTGGCCCCGGCGCAGTTCGGCGTCGGCGTGCAGCAGCACCGACGTGCCCTTCGGGCAGTACGCGTACTTGTGCAGGTCGACCGACACGCTGGTGACGCCGTCGACCGCGAAGCCGAACTCCGGCACCGCCTTTCCCAGCCGCCGGAAGTGGGGCAGCACCCAGCCGCCGATGCAGGCGTCGACGTGCATCCGCACCCCGCGCGCCGCCGCGACGGCGGCGATCTCGGCTATCGGGTCCAGGACGCCGTGCGCGTACGACGGGGCGCTGGCGACCACCAGCACCGTGTTCTCGTCGATGGTCTCGGCCATCGACGACGGGTCGGCGCGGAAGGACGTCGGATCGACCGGCACCACCACCGGGCGGACTCGGAACAGGTGCGCGGCCTTGTGGAACGCGGCGTGCGCCGTGGAGGGCAGCACCACGGTCGGCTCGGTGACACCGGGGTTTCCCTCGCGCGCCGCCAGGACCGCGAGCATGCAGGACTCCGTGCCACCCGAGGTCACCGAGCCGACCGTGCGCTCCGTGCCGCCCAGCAGCCGGGACGCGGCGGCGACCAGGTCGTTCTCCATGCGCAGCAGGCTGGGGAACGCCGTCGGGTCGAGGCCGTTGGCACTGGAGGCCAGCGCGTGCGCTGCGGCCGCGAGCTCATCGAGCCCGTCGAGCCCGCTGTCGTAGACGTAGGCCAGGGTGTGCCCGCCGTGGGTGGGGACGTCTGCGGTGCGAAGCGCGCGCAGCTCGGCGAGGACTTCTTCGGCGGACCTCATCGTCCCTCCAGCACGTCACGCCGCAGCAGCGGCAATCCCAGCAGCACCAGCGCGCCCGGCAGCAGCGAGAAGCCGAGCACGATCGCGGTCACCGCGCTGCCCGGCTGCGGCACCACACCGTCCACACCGGACACGTAGCCGCCGATTCCGAGCACCAGGCCGAAGAGCCCCGGACCGAGGGCCATGCCCAAGGTCTCCGCGCCGGTCCACACCCCGGCCGCCACGCCTGCCCGGGTCTCGCCGGTCCGCTCCTCCTCCGCCGTGATCAGGTCCGGCATGATCGCCAGCGGGAACACCTGGATGCCCGCGTAGCCGACTCCGGCGAGCGCGACGAAGACGAAGGACACGCCCACCGGAAGCACCAGCGCCGCGCAGAGACCGGCGCAGCCCACGCCGAAGGTGAGGCAGGCGGCGCGGAATCCCCACAGCTTGCCCTGGCGTTCGCCGATCCTCGGCCACAGCGGCATCGTCATCAGGGCCGGGAGGACGAACCCGGCGAACAGCCAGGTCTGCACCGCCGGATCGCCGAAGACGTACCGGGACGCGTAGCTGACACCGGCAAGCAGGGTCGCCAGTCCGAGGGCCTGCACCGAGTAGGCCAGCACCAAGCGCCGGAACGAACGCCACCGCCGCATCGTGCTCACCAGGTCGCGCCACCCCTGCGCGCCGGGTCGCCGCTGACCGACCGGCGCGTCGCGGATGCCCAGGACCATGAGCACCGCCCCGAGCAGGATCACCAGCCCGATCACCACGCCCATCACCCGGTAGCCGGCCACTCCGCCGATGCCGTTGACGATGCCCGGCGCGCCGCCTCCGGCCAGCAGCACCGCCACCGCCAGGAATCCCATCCGCCAGCTGGTGAGCCGCGTGCGCTCGCCGTAGGAGGCGGTGAGTTCGGCGGGCAGCGCGTTGAAGGGCACCTGGAACAGCCCGAACGCGGTGGCGCACAGCAGGTACAGGACCATCACGTAACCGGCGTCCAGCGCCGTGTCACCGAAGCCGGGGTGGGCGAAGATGCCCGCGAACAGCACCGCGACGGCCAGGCCGCCGAAGAGCAGGAACGGCCGTCGGCTGCCGTGGCGCACGAGGCTCGCGTCCGACAACCTCCCGGCGATCGGGTTGAACACCACGTCCCACACCTTCGGCAGCAGCACGATGGCGCCGGCGATCGCGCTGGGGACGCCCAGGGTGTCGGTCAGGTACGGCAGCAGGAGCAGACCGGGCACGGTGGAGAACGAGCCTGTGACCAGCGAGCCGAACGAGTAGCCGATCCTGGTGCGGGTACCGATCCCGACCTCGACGGGTAGTGGCACTGAGACTTCCTCCAGAATCGCTCGCCTTTCCGCATGGTCGCACCACGGGGGCGGTTTCCGGATCACATCGAATCGTTTCGTTACGCAACTATTCCGTTCGGGGTCCTCTCCGAGTGAGCCGCGCCAAATTCGGGTGACCGGTTGAATCCGGTGCCTTAGAATTTCGCTCGGCTCCTCGAACAGCGAAGCCGTTCCGTGAGGCGCGCCAGCGGCAACACTGCGGCCCGACGCCCCGCTTCTCGTCATCGCCTGTCGTTCCAGGGAGCCCTCATGCCTTCTTCAGCCCGTGCCAGCCGGATGGACAGGGTCACCAGCTCACCGGTGCGCGACCTGCTCGCGCTGACCCGCCGACCCGGTGTGATCTCCTTCGCCGGCGGGCTTCCCGCCCCGGAGCTGTTCGACACCAACGGGCTGCGCGCCGCGTTCGCGCGCGCCCTCGCCGAGCCCGATGCCACCCGCGCGCTGCAGTACTCGCCCACCGAAGGCGACCCGGCGCTGCGGGAGATCGTGGCCGCCCGCCTCACCCGCCAGGGCCTGCCCACCGGATGCGAGGACCTGCTGGTCACCACCGGTTCCCAGCAGGGCCTGAACCTGGTCGCCTCGGCGCTGCTGGACCCCGGCGCCGTGGTGCTGGTGGAAGAACCCGTCTACCTCTCGGCCGTGCAGTGCTTCCAGCTCGCGCAGGCCCGGATCGTGCCCGTGCCCTCCGACGCGGAGGGCATCGATCCCGATGCGCTGGAGCGCATCGCCGCGAACGAACGCCCGGCGCTGCTGTACCTGGTGCCGACGTTCTCCAACCCCACTGGCCGCACGATCGGCGAAGCGCGGCGCGACCGGATCGCCGACATCGCCGCGCGGCACGACTTCTGGCTGATCGAGGACGATCCCTACGGCGAACTGCGGTACAGCGGACGGCCGGTGAGCCCGTTGTCCGCGCGCGTGCCGGACCGGTCGATCTACCTCGGCAGCTTCTCCAAGATCGTCTCGCCGGGCATGCGGGTGGGCTGGTTGCGCGCGCCCGCGCAGCTGCGGCAGCAGCTCACGATCCTCAAGCAGGCCGCCGACCTGCACACCTCCACGATCGATCAGGCCGCCGCGGCCGAATACCTCGCGACCGCTGATCTCGACGCGCGGGTGCGCGTGCTGCGCGAGACATACCGGGAGCGGCGGGACGCGATGCTGACCGGACTGCGCGAGATCACCCCGCCGGGCACCGAGATCACCGAACCTGAGGGCGGGATGTTCGTGTGGGTGCGGCTTCCCGGGGAGGTCGACACCGCCGAGGTGCTGCAGGAGGCGCTGCGCCACGACGTGGCGTTCGTGCCCGGATCGGCGTTCCAGGTGGGCGAACCCGACCGCGCGACGATGCGGTTGTCGTTCACCACCTTCGCCCCCGACGCCATCGCCGAGGGACTGCGCCGACTGGCCAAGGCCCTGAGCTGAGCGCGCATCCCCGGGTGCCGTCCATCCGGAGGATTGCGCACGTCCCCGGAGCTGCAGCAGGCTACCGTGAGCCCACCGCTGTGACTGCCATCACCCGAGCCGTCCGGCGGGACCACTGGGGAGGTCTGATGCAGGCGATGCAGGGCGGGCGGCCCACTCTGCTGGGCGTTCGCACACCGCGCGTCGAGGACGACAGGCTGCTCACCGGCCGAGGCCGCTACGTGGCCGACGTCGTGCTGCCGGGCATGGTGGAAGCCGCCTTCGTGCGAAGCGACGCCCCGCACGCCCTGGTGCGGGGCGTCGACAAGAGCGCCGCGCTCGCCTCACCCGGTGTGCACGGGGTGTTCGACGGAGCGGACCTGGACCTCGACGCGGTACCCGACCGGATGCCGTGGGTGCGGGCGGTGCGGCACTTTCCGCTCGCGCGCGACCGGGTCCGCTACGTCGGCTGCCCGCTGGCCGTCGTGGTCGCCGACGACCGCTACCTCGCCGAGGACGCCGCCGAACTCGTCGACGCGGATCTGCAACCTCTGCCCACCGTGGACACCGTCGACGATGCCCTCTCCCCCGACACCGCGCTGCTGTACCCGGATTGGGGCGACAACCTGCTGCTGTCGGTCGAGCCCGACAACGCCGAGGTGGACGCCGCGTTCGAGCGGCTCCGCACCGTCAGCGGAACGTTCACCACGAACCGCCACTCGGCGGTGCCGCTCGAAGGACGCGGGGTGGTGGCCGAGTTCCGCGACGACCGGCTGACCGTGTGGACCTCGACCCAGGCGGCCTACGTCGTGCGCGCCATGCTCGCCACCGTGCTGGGCATGCCGGAGCGCGACATCCGGGTCATCACGCCGGACCTCGGTGGAGGGTTCGGGCAGAAGAACGAGATCTACCCGGAGGAATACCTCGTCCCGTGGCTGGCGATGCGGTTGCGCCGCCCGGTCCGGTGGATCGAGGACCAGCACGAGCACCTGATCGCCGCCACCCACGCTCGCGACACCAGGATCGACCTGTCGGCGGCCGTCCGCGAGGACGGCACGATCGCCGCGCTGCGCGGCCGGGTGCGCACCGACCTCGGATCCGGCGAGATCTTCCCCGCCGGGTACGGGCCCAGCCTGGTCGCGGTCGGCTCGCTGTGCGGGCCCTATCGGATCCCGCACCAGGCCATCGCGGTGCAGGGCGTAGTCACCAACAAGACGCCGACCGGCGGGTACCGGGGTTTCGGCGCCCCGGAGGGGACCTTCGCGATCGAGCGGCTGGTCGACAAGATCGGACGCGAGCTGGGCATCGACCCGCTGGAGCTGCGACGCCGGATGATCCTCACCCCGCACGACCTGCCCTACGAGACCGCCGCGGGTGCTCGGCTGGTGTCCGGCACCCACCGCGAGGCGTTCGAACGCGCCGTGGAGCTGGGCGAGCGGATGCTGGCCGAGGAGCGCTCCACCGCCGAACCCGGAACGCACCTGGGCGTCGGCTACGCCACCTACGTCGAGGGCGTCGCCTCCACCACGTTCTCCATCACCGGAACCTGGAGCAGCCAGGACTCGGCGGACGTCCGCTTCGACTCCGACGGCGGCGTCACCGTGGCCGTCGGGATCTCGGCGATGGGTCAAGGCACCCACACCATGGTCGCCACGCTCGTCGCCGAGTCGCTGTCGATCCCGATCGAGCAGGTCCGGGTCGTCATGGGCGACACCGACACGGCTCCGTTCGGCCTCGGCAGCTGGGCGAGCCGCGGCACGCTCGTGGCCGGCGGAGCCATCGAACGCGCATCAGAGGTGTTGCGGCGCAAGGGCACCGACATCGCCGCGCACCTCCTGGAGGCGTCCCCGGACGACCTGGAACTCACCGAGGGGCGTTTCCAGGTCCGGGGCAGTCCCGGCAGCTCGGTCTCCTGGGCCCAGGTGGCCCAATCGGCCCTGAACCGGACCTTCGAGCTCCCACCGGGCGTCGAGCCGGGACTGGAGGCGCGCGCCGTTTACGAGCCGCCCGGCCTCGATCACGTGCCGCGTCCCGACGGCAAGATGAACGCCGCCGCCAGCTACACCAACGCCACTCACGCCGCCGTCGTCCGCGTCGACGCCGACACCGGTGTCGTCGAGGTGGTGCGCTACGCCGTGGTGCACGACTGCGGCCGGGTCATCAACCCGCTGACCGTCGCGGGCCAGATCCACGGCGGGGTCGCGCAGGGCATCGGCGGAACGCTCTACGAACAACTCCCCTACGAGGACGGACAGCCGCTGGCCACCACGTTCTCGGAATACCTGCTGCCCAGCGCCCGCGAGATCCCCTCGATGCTCGTCGAGGAGTTGGGCGGTCCCGCTCCGGAGACCCCGTTCGGCGCCAAGGGAGCGGGCGAGGCCGGCATCATCGGACCACCCGCGGCGATCGCCGGGGCGGTCGAGAACGCCCTCGAACCGCTGGGCGTCACCGGGATCGACACCACCCCGCTGACCCCACGTGTGGTGCGCCGCCTGATCGAGGAGGCCCGCTCGTGAAGCCGCCGCCGTTCGACTACGTCCGGCCGGGCACCGTCACCGACGCGATCGCGCTGCTGGCCGCCGACGAGGACGCCAGGCTCCTCGCCGGTGGGCAGAGCCTGCTGCCGATGATGAACTTCCGGCTGGCCCGGCCCAGCGCGCTGGTCGACATCACCCGCCTGCCCGGCATGGCCGACCTGCACCGCGACGGCGAGGAGCTGGTGATCGGGCCCGCCACCCGCCAGCGCGCGGTCGAAACCTCGCCCCTGGTCGCACGAACCTGCCCGCTGCTGGTGGACGCGCTGCGCCACGTCGGCCACCACCAGATCCGCACCCGCGGCACCGTCGGCGGCTCGCTGGCGCACGCCGACCCGGCGGCCGAGCTCTGCGCCGCGGCCCTCGCGCTCGACGCCGAGGTGGTGGCCACCGGTCCGGACGGCCGCCGCTCGATCCCGGCCACCGAACTGTTCGTGGCCCCGTACCAGACGGCGCTGCGTCCGGCCGAGATCATCACCGAGACCCGCTGGCCGATCCGACCGAGCGCCCGTCACGGGTTCGCCGAGATCACCCACCGCGCAGGCGATTTCGCCCTCGCCGGACTGGCGGCCGTCGTCGAGCTCGACGGGTCCGAGGTCGCCCGGGCCCAGCTCGCCGCGCTGGGCGTCGCGGGCACCGTCCGCCGACTTCCCACCGCCGAGCAGGAGCTGCTGGGCCGTCCGCTCACGGCGGGGTCGATCGACGACGCCGCCGACGCCGCAGCGGAGTCGGTCGAACCGCCCGAAGACGTGCACGCCGACCCCGAAACCCGCCGTGCCGCCCTGCGCGCGGCCACCCGGCGAGCCCTGGAGCAGATCCCCCATGCCTGACACCCCCACCGCGAGCTGCGACATCTCGCTGACGGTCAACGGCCGCGAGATCCGGCGCCCGGTGCCCGCCCGGCGGTTGCTGGTCGACTTCCTGCGCGACGACCTGGCGCTCACCGGCACCCACGCCGGCTGCGAGCACGGGATCTGCGGCGCGTGCACCGTGCTCATCGACGGTGAGCCCGCGCGGTCCTGCATCACCCTCGCGGTGCAGGCCGACGGCTGCGAGATCACCACCGTCGAGGGCCTCACGCCGGAGACCGGGTTGAGCCCGATGCAGCAGGCGTTCAAGGAGTGCCACGGATTGCAGTGCGGTTTCTGCACTCCGGGCCTGCTCACGACGCTGGTCGCGGCCGCACCGGAGGACCACCCGACCGACGACGACATCCGGGAACTCCTGGGCGGCAACATCTGCCGCTGCACCGGGTACCAGCACATCGTCGACTCGGTGAACAAGGCGTGGGGTCGCAGCTGAAACCCCTGTCCGTTCTGGAGTTGTCAAACAACAAGGCCGCGAGGGCGTGCCGGGGCGACCGGCGTCGTCGTGTCCGCTGTCATCGCGTCATCGCTCCCGTGGGATCCCGCCCACGTCGTCGTGTCGAACTCATGCACCCATGGTGCAACCAGCCGTTCGAAAATGCGAGCGAATGGCGATCGCTGGATGGGGTGATCTAGTACGAGCCGAAAGCGGCTGATGCGACGCGCTTTTCAGCTCGCCGCCGATGCGGGCTCGCGGGAGGCCATCCCCGCCAACGTGTCGGGAACCGAGTCCGCGCAGACCACACCCAGCCTCCGGGTCGCGCGCGTCATCGACACGTAGAGATCGCTGCGCCCGAAACCGCCGTCCCCGAGGATCCCGGCGGGCTCCACGATCAGCACCGAGTCGAACTCCAGGCCCTTGGCCTGGCCCGGTTCCAGCACCACGACCGAGTCGGTCAGGTCGACCGGCAGCCCCACGCCCACCACCGAGGCGAGTTCGCTCACCAGGTCCGGCGGCGCGATCACGGCGAGCTGACCCTCGGCGTGCTCGGCCACGACCTCGCCGACCAGATCCCCCAGAGATCCGCGGGAAACCCGCTCCAGCCACGGAACCTCGCCGGAGGAACGGACCGAGCGCGGCGGACGCAGACCGGTGCCGGCGAGCAGGTCCTCGGTCGCGGCCATGATCTCCGACGGGGTCCGGTAGTTCACGGTCAACTCGGCCAATCGCCACCGGTCGGCCACGTGCGGCGCCAGCATCTGATCCCACGAGCTGGCTCCGGAAGGGCTTCCGGTCTGCGCGAGATCGCCGACGAGGGTCATCGACCGGGAGGGGCAGCGGCGCATCAGCATCCGCCACTGCATCTCCGAAAGCTCCTGCGCCTCATCGATGACGACGTGGCCGAACACGGACTTGCCCGCGTCGTGCCCGAGCAGCGCGGCGGCCTCGTCGAGCAGCGGCACGTCGGCCGAGGTGCGCGGAGCACCGCCGATCAGGTCGGTCACCACGTGCTCGGGCGTCAGCTCCGGCCACAGCTCGTCGAGCGCGCCCAGCACCCCGTCGTCGGCCAGCAGCGAAGCGCGCAGCGCGTCGCGATCGGCGGAGTCGATCATCTCCCGAGGGGCGTCGTCATCGGGATCGACGATCACCCCGGCGGCCGAGAGGGCGTTGCGGTCGGCCGTGCTCAGCCGTCCGTCAGCGTTGCCTCCGTCCAGGGCACGACCGTCCTCGCTGAGCACGAGCGATTCCATCCGCTCGACGAGCGAGCCCACGAGCGAGCCGACGAGCTCGTTCTGGAACACCAGTCGCGCCTGGTTGTGCGGCAGCGCGGCCTCGCGCGCCTTGCTCACCGCCCGACGGCACGTCGCCGGGTCCAGCGGCAGCACCTGCTCTTCGAAGGTCACCTCGACCGGCTCCTCGGGGACCCGCACCCGCGAGCGGATCGCGTGGGCGATCTCCTCGGCCATCCGTGCCGATCCCTTGCGCTCGGCGTCCGGATCGGCGGAGTCGGCGTCGAGGCCACCGCCGAGTTCGGCGATGGTGGAGGCGATCACCCGGTTCTCGCCGAGACCCGGCAGCACCTGCCCGATGTAGTCCAGGAAGATCCGGCTCGGCCCGATCACCAGCACTCCCCTGTTGCGCAGGTGCTCGTGGGTGTAGAGCAGGTAGGCGACGCGGTGCAGCGCGACCGCCGTCTTGCCGGTGCCCGGCCCGCCCTGCACGACCAGGACACCGCGCTCCGCCGAGCGGATGATCGCGTCCTGCTCGGCCTGCAGGGTCGTGACGATCTCGCGCATCCGGCCGGTGCGCTCGGCGGTCACGGCCGCCAGGAGCGCGGCCTCGCCGACCAGGTGCTCCTCGGTGCCGTCGGAGTCCAGCAGCTCGTCGTCGACGGCCACCACGTTCCGACCCCGCGTGGTGATCCGGCGCCTGCGCCGAACTCCCTGCGGATCGGCCGCCGTGGCGGTGTAGAAGGCGCGGGCCAGCGGCGCCCGCCAGTCGACCAACAGCTGCTCGTCGTCCGACTCGCGGAACACGCCGATCCTGCCGATGTAGGCGCTGGTCCCGTCGTTCATGTCGAGCCGGCCGAAGCACAGCCCGTGCTCGATCCCGTCGAGGCGCGACACCTCGGCCTTCCAGACGGCGACGGTGTCGGGATCACCGCCGGCTTCGACCCGGGCGGCCGCCTGTGCGCGCAGGGCGTCCACGTGGGCGTACAACTCGGTCAGGTGCTCCTGCTCTAAATCGAGCTCATCGCCGCTCAAAGCCCCAGGACTCCCATGTTCGGACGTTCGACCAGCACAGAGTGCCCGAGAGCGTTCGACAATTCCAGTCGCGCCACCTCGTCCGGTGTGGACGGAGGACGCTCAGCGGGGTTCCGGACGAACGGATCCATCGGCGATTCACGGGCGCTGATGGGCAGATCCGGCATTCCGCCCGGCGGCCGATCCCGGCGCGTCGCGGCTGGTGAACGAGTGTTTAGATCGGTCCGGCGTCAACCACGAGGAGGAACAGCCCGATGACTGCCGCACGCGGGACCACGGTGGAGATCACCACGCCGGACGGCGTGGCAGATGCGTACCTCACACATCCGGAGGGCGACGGGAAGCATCCCGCGGTGCTGTTCTACATGGATGCCTTCGGGCTGCGGCCGCACCTCTGCGCCATGGCGGACCGGCTGGCGGCCGAGGGGTTCACCGTGCTGGTGCCGAACCTCTTCTACCGGGCGGGCCGGACCCCGGTCTTCGAACTGCCGGAGTTCATCGACCCGGGGGCGCGGCCGGAGATCTTCCAGACCATCGGCCCGATCATGCAGCAGCTCACGCCCGAGCTGGCGATGCGCGACGCCGGGGCCTACCTGGAGTGGTTGGCCGACAGCCCGCTGACCACCGGTGAACCGGTCGGGATCACCGGCTACTGCATGGGCGCGGTGATGGCGCTGCGCACGGCCGGTGCCTATCCCGAGCGCGTCGCGGCGATGGGCGGTTTCCACGGCGGCAACCTGGCCACCGAGGCGGAGGACAGCCCGCACCTGGTCGCCGGGAAGATCACCGCTGAGCTGTACTTCGGCCACGCCGATCAGGACCACGCGCTGCCGCCGGAGCAGATCCAGCGGCTCGACGAGGCGCTGACCGAGGCCGGTGTCCGGTTCCGCACCGAGGTCTACGAGGGCGCGCCGCACGGCTACACCCAGGCCGACACCGCCGCCTACGACGAGGCGGGGGCGCAGCGCCACTGGGAGGCCCTGCTGGAGCTCTTCCACCGCACCCTGCGCTGAATCGCGTCGAGCGCGCCGGCCCCGACGCGCTCGGGGCCGGAGCGGTCATTCCGCGCCGTCGCCCGCCTCGGGGACGCCGGCCAGCTCGTGCGCTCGGGTGTTGCAGGACGGGCAGGTGGGCCACAGCCAGCCGATGTCGGAGTTGTCGGCGGTGACCTCCTTGGAGCACAGCGTGCGCACGGTGACGCCGTGGTATCCGTGGCGGGGCTTGGCGTCGGTGGTGGCGTGGCGCTGCCCCTCGGCGGGCACCCAGCTGAACGGATGCGGCCGGTACATCAGGCCACCACTTCGCGCGGGCGCGGTCCGAGGCACGGCCACCCGCCCCCGGTCGATTCGATCACGCCCGCCACGATCTTGAACGCTACCCGAACAACGAGCGATCACACGCAACCCGTTCGGAGTAGTTGACCTCCCCGCAAGCACGAGAGACCACCCGAGACCACCACTCGCGGTGACAATTCCGTGACTCCCGGAGTCGCCGGAAGTCTCGAACATCCCATTTGCCACCCAGGCCATTACGGGCGGTCATCGCCGCGAGGACGTCAGGGAAGGGTCAGGATCCGAGGGCCGTCGGAGGTGATCGCCACGGTGTGCTCGGAGTGGGCCGTGTTGGAGCCGTCGGCCGAGCGCAGGGTCCAGCCGTCGGGGTCGGTGACGATGCGCGCGGTGGTGCGCGCGAACCAGGGCTCGATGGCGATGGTCAAACCCGGCTGCAGCTTCATACCCCGGCCGGGCTTGCCGCGGTTGGACACGTGCGGGCCCTCGTGCATGGTGCGACCGAGACCGTGCCCGCCGAACTCGGTGTTGACCGGGTAGCCGTAGTCGGTGGCGACGGCCTCGATCGCGGCCGAGATGTCGCCGAGCCGGTTGCCCGACTTGGCGACGTCGATCGCCGCGCGCAGCGCCTCCTCGGTCGAGCGCACCAGCCTGCGGTCCTCCTCCTTCTCGGTCCCGACGATGACCGTGCGGGCGGCGTCGGCGACCCAGCCGTCGATGCTCACCGCGAAGTCGGCGGTGAGCACGTCGCCGTCGCGCAGCGCGTAGTCGCGCGGGAGACCGTGCAGCACGGCGTCGTTGACCGACAGGCAGATGACGTTGCGGAACGGCCCCTCACCGAAGGACGGCGAGTAGTCCCAGTAGCAGGACTGGGCACCGCGCTCCTCGACCCGGCGGCGCGCGTGGTGCTCCAGGTCCATCAAGTTGACGCCGACCTTCGCCATGTCCCCGACCTCGGCGAGGATCTCGGCGACGAACGCGCCGGTGACGCGCATCTTGTCGATCTCGGCCGGCGTCTTCAACTCGATCACTCGTACTCCTACGACTCTCAATGTCGGTATTTTAATACCAAGCCTAGCACTTGCAGGTATTTAAATACCACCGTAGCCTTCGAGTCGTGGTACGGCTTCCTCTCACGCCTGATCAGGTGGAGTCCGGCGCGCGCGTCGGCAAGATGCTGCGGGACGCGCGCGCAGGACGCGACGCGGTCGAGATCGCCCGCGCGGCGGGGATCTCCCCCGAGACGCTGCGCAAGATCGAGTCCGGCCGGCTTCCGACCCCGGCGTTCGGCACCGTGGTGGGCCTGTGCGATGCCCTGGACCTCCCGGTGCACGAGGTCGCCGAGGTCTGGCGCGGTGGGGTGAGCCTGCGCAGCGCCTCCTGACCCTCAGCGCACGCGACGGGCCCTGAGCACCACGTCGTGGGGGTGGTCCTCCTTGCCGGGCCCCGTGCGCGGGCGGGTTTCGTCGACCTCCACCTGCCAGTCCTCGTCGAGGAACTTGGCGACGTCGGCGGGCAGGACGTACTCGGCCGGGTCGAACTCGGCGTCCGGCGGGAACCCGGCGGGGTCGTGCCCGACGTACAGCAGCGTGCCGCCCTCCGCCACGGCGGCCAGCAGGGCGCGCACCGGCTCGTCGCCGCGCTCCTTCTTCAGCGCGAAGTACTGCGCGGAGACCAGGTCGAACGAGCGGGCCGGCGGGTGCTCGGCGGCGAGGTCCGCGCGCACCCACGCGATGTTCGCGGCGACCTCGGCAGCGCGCTCCGCGGCGACCGCGGCACCGCGCTCGACCGCCACCCGCGAGATGTCGGTGGCGGTCACCTTCCAGCCCTGCTCGGCCAGCCAGATCGCGTCGCCGCCCTCGCCGCAGCCGACGTCGAGGGCCCGCCCCGGCGGCATGCCGGTGACCTCGGCGACGAGGGCGTCGTTGGCTGCTCCGCTGAAGAGCCGCTCCTGGCTGCCGTACCGCTCGTCCCACTCCGCTGCGCTCATGTGCTCCTCCTGGTCGTGCACCACTCCGTGCCGGCTGTCGCCCATCGCGACCTCGCAGGTGCGGTTCTCCGCCGCCGCGGTGAAGGGATCCCGCGCGGACGCGACGGCGCGGGCGGTCTCCTCCTCGATCAGGTCCATGTTGATCATTCCTCCGACGGTCGCCCCGGCGGCCGCCGCCACGATCACGGTGGCGCGCAGGTCGGTCGTGTTGCCCGCGACCCACACGCCCGGCACGGACGTCCGGCCGTTCTCGTCCGAGGGGATGTGCGCACCGCCGCTGGGGTGCGCCTCGGGTTCCAGCCCGAGACCGGCGGCCGGTTCCGACCGGGCGACCATGCGCGGAGCCACCGCCAACGCCCGCAGCGGAACGGCTCGCCCGCCCGCCAGGCGAACTCCGGTCAGCTCGTCGCCCACGACCTCCAGCCGCTCGACCGGCTCCGCGACGACCTCGATGCCGCGAGCGGCGAGCTTGTCGGCCTCCTCACCGGACGGCGCGTCGGATCCGTTGAGCAGCAACGTGATCCGCTCGCTCCACTGCCTAAACAGCAGTGCCTGGTGCACGCTCATCGGACTCGTCGCCAGCACGCCGATCGGTTCGTCGCGGAACTCCCAGCCGTGGCAGTAGGGGCAGTGCAGCACGTCGCGGCCCCACCTCTCCGCCAACCCCGGCACGTCGGGCAGTTCATCGCGCAGACCGGTTGCCAGCAGCACCCGTCGCGCGCTCACCCGTCGGCCGTCGACCGTCTCCACGACGAAGTCCGAGCCCTCGCGGCGCGCCGACACCACCTGCCCGGTGAGGATCTCTCCCCCGTAGCCCGCCACTTCGCGGCGACCGGCCGCGAGCAGGTCCGCGGGCGCCTCACCGTCGCGCGAGAGGAACCCGTGCATGTGGGCGGCGGGGGCGTTGCGGGGCTGCTCGGCGTCGATCACCAGAACGCTGCGACGCGCCCTCCCCAGCATCAGCGCGGCGTTCAACCCGGCCGCGCCGCCCCCGACGACGACCACGTCGTACCTGGTCAGAACCTCATTTTCCATCACTGACCACCTCCAGCGACCACCATGCCCAACACCTGCATGATTCAGCAATGTTCTTTGCCGGTTCGGCAACAAGCGGCCGAGTCCCGCCCCTCGGGACGCCCCGGAACCATGATTGACACCCTCGTTCGAGCACTGGTTCCATCGAGGGCATGACAGCGAACATCGCTCTGGTCGAGCGCCGCTACGTGGATTGCCTCCGCGTCGCCAGCGCCCGCTGTCGCTGACTCCTCACCGCCGCTGAACTGATCCGAGCGGCTTCCCCCCCTCACCTCACCCCTTTTCGCGACGTTGCCGCGTCGCGCCTGAATCCCCTCGGCGATTCATCGAGAAGACGGGTCTACGAACTGTGCCTTCCTCGCCACGGCGTCCCCTGGGACGCCGCGACTTCCTGCGCCTCGGTCTGTCCACAGTGCCCACCGCCGCGGTCCTCAGCGGATGCGCCGCCTCCTCCGCCACCCCGCGCGGGGAGACGACCGTCGTCCGCTACCAGGGGTGGTCGGGCCAGGTGACGTTCCCGGAGCTCGCCGCCGACCTCGGCCTGCTCGGCGACGTGCGCCTGGAGTGGATCGGCAACACCACCAGCGGTCCCCAAGACATTCAGGCCGCCGTGACCGGCGACGTCGACATCGGCGGCGCGTTCAACGGCTCCATCCTGCGGCTGGTCGCCGCCGGAGCGCCGATCACCGCGGTGGTCTCCTACTACGGTTCCGACGCGCTGAGCAACGCCGGGTACTTCGTGCTCGACGGAAGCCCGCTGCGCCGACCGGCCGACCTGCGCGGCGCGGCGGTCGGCATGAACACCGTCGGCGCCCACCACCAGGACGTGCTGGGGATCTACCTGCGCCGCAACGGTTTCTCCGACTCCGAGATCCGCGACGTGCAACCGGTGGTGGTCCCGCCGGTGAGCTCCGAGCAGGCGCTGCGCTCCGGTCAGCTCGACGTGTCGACGATGACCGGAGCGATCTCCGAGAAGGCCAAGGCGCGCGGCGGGATCCGCCCGCTGTTCACCGATTTCGAGCTGCTGGGGGCCTTCAGCGCGGGTTGCTACGTGCTGCGCGACGAGTTCATCGCCGCCAACCCCGGCACCACCCGCGCACTGGTCGCCGGCATCGCGCAGGCGGTGCGGTGGACGCAGACCCGCCCGCACCCGGAGGTCGTCGCCCGCTTCACCGACATCATCCGGCGACGCGGCCGCAACGAGGACACCAAGACCGCCGCGTACTGGCGCTCCAGCGGGGTCGCGGGCCCCGGCGGGGTCATCGCCGCCCGCGAGTTCTCCCTCTGGCTGGAGCGGCTGGTCGAGTCCGGGGTCATCCGGCCCGGCGCGGTCGACGTCTCCCGCATCCACACCAACGAGTTCAACCCGTTCGCCTGACACGAAGAGGCACCCATGACAGACATCGTTCTGGACGGCGTCACCCGGTCCTTCCGGGGGCGCGACTCCGAGGTCACCGCGCTCGACGGCGTCGACCTGCGCATCGAGCCGGGCGAGCTGGCCGTCGTCGTCGGCCCCAGCGGCTCCGGGAAGTCCACGCTGCTGGACCTGCTCGCCGGTCTCGACTCCCCCACCAGCGGGCAGATCCGCATCGGCGGTGAGCCCATCAACGGCCCCGGGCTCAACCGGGGCGTGGTCTTCCAGCAGTACGCGCTGCTGCCCTGGCGAACCGCTCAGGCGAACGTCGAACTCGGCTTGGAGGCCAACTCCGCGTCCAAGGCGCAGCGCCGGGAGCGGGCGCGCGAACACCTCGACCTGGTGGGGCTCGCCGATTTCGCCGGTCACTACCCGCACCAGCTCTCCGGCGGGATGCGCCAGCGCGTCGCCATCGCCCGCAGCCTCGCCTTCGATCCCGACGTGCTGCTGATGGACGAGCCGTTCGGCGCCCTCGACGCCCAGACCCGGGAACGCCTGCAGGAACAGCTGCTCGACATCTGGCAGCGCACCGGCAAGACGGTCGTGTTCATCACCCACGACATCGACGAGGCCGTCTACCTGGGCCGCACGGTCACGGTGCTCACCTCGCGGCCCGGCCGCGTCCGGGAGACCGTCGAGATCGACATCGCCGAGCGCACCAGCCGCGAGGACACCCTGCGCAGACCGGAGTTCGCCGAGCACCGGCACCGGATCTGGTCGCTGCTGCACGCCGCGCCGGAGGTGATCGGCGTTGGCTGACACGCTCACCCCACCCAGGCCGGCCACCGGTTCCGCGGGCGTGCGGGCCCGTCGCGCCGCTCGGTCGTCGGTGGCGATCCTGGTGTTCCTCGCGGTGTGGGAGCTGGTGCCGCGCATCGGGCTGGTGGACAGCATCTTCCTGCCCCCGGCCAGCCGGGTCGCCGCGACCTGGTTCGCACTCGCCGCCGACGGGCAGCTGTGGGAGAACCTGGCGGCGAGCCTGGCTCGCGCGCTGACCGGCTTCACCATCGCGCTGCTGATCGCGGTGCCCCTGGGGCTGGTCATCGGCTGGTACCGCACGGCCGACAAGCTGCTCACCCCGCTGCTGGAGGTCTTCCGCAACACCGCAGCGCTGGCGCTGCTGCCGGTGTTCGTACTCCTGCTCGGCCTGGGCGAGACCTCCAAGATCTCGCTGATCGTGTTCGCCTGCGTGTGGCCGGTCCTGCTCAACACCATCAGCGCCGTGCGCACCGTGGACCCGCTGCTGATCAAGTCCGCGCGGTCGCTGGGGTTCGGCTCGGCGGCGGTGTTCAGCAAGGTCGTCCTGCCCGCCTCGGTGCCCCCGGTGTTCACCGGGATCCGGCTGGCCGCGGCCGCCTCGATCCTGGTGCTGGTCGCCGCCGAGATGATCGGCGCCAAGGCCGGTCTCGGCTACCTGATCAACGCGGCCCAGTACAACTTCGAGGTCCCGCAGATGTACGCCGGGATCGTCACGATCTCGCTGCTGGGCATCGCGTTCAACCACGCGCTCACCGCCGTCGAGCGGCGCCTGTCGCGCTGGCGCAGTTGATCCTTCCCGGGCGCGGGAAGGTCCCGCGCCCGGTGCACACCGATGGAGGAGAACCCGTCATGACCGCTATCGCCAAGCAGAACAACGCCCTCGCCGTCGTCAAGCTGGGGGCCAACATCGGCGCCCGCATCGACGGCGTGCGACTGGGCGGCGACCTCGACGCCTCGACCGTTGCCGAGATCCGTTCGGCACTGCTGGCCAACAAGGTCGTGTTCTTCCGCGACCAGCACCACCTCGACGAGACCGGTCAGCAGGAGTTCGCCTCGCTGCTGGGCGATCTGACGCTCGCGCACCCGACGACCACGAGCCGCGCGATCGGCAACATCCTGCCGATCGACTCCGAGTACGGCAAGGCCAACAGCTGGCACACCGACGTCACCTTCGTAGACCGGGTGCCTGCGATCAGCGTGCTGCGCGCCGTGCAGCTGCCGTCCTACGGCGGCAACACCACGTGGGCGAACACCGCCGCCGCCTACGAGGGCCTGCCGGAGCCGCTGAAGGCGCTGGTCGACGAGCTGTGGGCGGTGCACACCAACGACTACGACTACGCCGCGCGGGTGGACGAGACCCGCACCGGCGGGGTGGACGTCAAGGAGCGGACGCACCGAGCGGAGTTCGTCTCCGACCTCTACGAGACCGAGCACCCGGTAGTCCGGGTGCATCCGGAGACCGGTGAACGCGCCCTGCTGCTGGGGCATTTCGTGAAGCGGTTCGTCGGGTTGCGCAGTGCTGAGTCGCAGGCGTTGTTCCGCTTGTTGCAGGACCGGGTCACCAGTCTGGAGAACACCGCCCGCTGGCAGTGGCAGCCCGGCGACGTGGCGATCTGGGACAACCGCACGACGCAGCACTACGCCCTCGCCGATTACGACGACCAGGCACGCAAGATGCACCGGGTGACCATCGTCGGCGACGTCCCGGTCTCCCCCGACGGCCGCCGCAGCGAAACCCGGGTGGGCGACCCCACCGCCTACTCCGCGCTCCCGGCCTGACTCCGTCCGGGCAGCGGGCGGTTCTGGTCCGAACCGACCGGGCGTTTTCGGTCATCGATCATGGACGGTTCGGACCAGAACCGCCCCCTCCGGCGACGCACCGGAGCATCGGGCGACCGGTCGCCGCGGGAGCGGAGAGCTCGCGTTGATTCAGGCCGGTGGGGCGAAGAACTCGAGCGCGATGTGGTCGGGGTCCCGGAACTGCACTCCGGAGCCGTAGTGGGCGTCGACGATGCCGCCGTGCTGGATGTCGAGGTCGTCGAGGCGGTGGCACCAGCTCTCCAGCTCGGCCCGGTCGCGGCAGGCGAAGGCCACGTGGTCCAGTCCGGTGCGGTGCTCGTCGAACGCCCCGCCCTTGGCGCCGCCGGGGTGGGTGTGCAGCCCGAACAGCTGTCCGTTGGGCAGCGCGAACACGGTGTGGTGGAAACCGCCGCTGGTCTCGTCCTCGTCCAGGACGGGCGCTGAGCCGAACAGGGCCCGGTACCAGCGGGTGCTGCGTTCGAGATCGGACACGGTGACCGCCACGTGCGTGATGGGTGGGAACTCGGCCATGCCAGCCTCCTCGGGAACTGCGCCGGGAGAGCGGCAGGACCGCCCCGGCGCGGTGTGGTTCTCATCGTGCCCACACCGCGCCGGTCTCGGAACCTCCGTCGAGTCCCCCGTTCGCGTCAGGCGGGGATCCGGCCCTCGACCATGGGGCGCAGTTGCGCGTCGACGAAGTCCACGACGGCCGCCGGGGCCTTCTCGGGCGAGCCGGCGTCGAACGGCGGCTGCGGGTCGTACTCGATGCCCAGCTGCACGCCCTGCGCCACCTCATCGCCCGCGATGCGCGCGACCAGCCGCAACGCCATGTCGATGCCCGCGGACACGCCCGCCGCGGTCACGTACTTGCCGTCGAACACCACCCGTTCACCGGTGGGCGCGGCGCCGAACGCGCTCAGCTGGTCAAGCGCGAGCCAGTGCGAGGTGGCTCGGCGACCGTCGAGCAGCCCGGCGGTCCCAGCAGCAGCGATCCGGTGCACACCGACGTCGTCCAGGTCGTGGTGGCGTCGACGCGTCGCAGCCACTGCACCACCGGCCCGTCGGGCGGCTGGTTGTGGTGGTTGCCGCCGGGGACCACGACGACGTCCGGCTTCGGCACCTCGTCCAAGGTGGCCGCCGGGACGACCCGCACGGTGCCGTGGTCGTTGCTCACCACGTCGGTGCGCTCACCGACGAGCACGACCTCGGCGCCGGGCAGGCTCGCCAGCACGTCGTGGGGCCCGATGGCGTCCAGGGCGGTGAACTCGTCGTAGAGCGGGATCGCGATCTGCATCTGTCTCCTCCTGGTGATCAGCTCGCCGGCTTGAACCGGCGGCGGTATTCAGCGGGTCCGACTCCGAGGACGCGGATGAACGCCCGTCGCATCGCCTCGGGTGTGCCGAAACCGCAGTTCCTGGCCGTCTCTTCGATGCCGGCGTCGGTGTCCTCCAGCCGGCGCCGGGCGGCTTCCAAGCGCACGCGGTCGACGTAGCGCCCGGGCGAGGTCCCGACCTCGGCGGTGAAGGCGCGGGCGAACTGGCGCGGCGAGAGGTTCGCCCTCTCCGCGAGCGCGGGAACCGAAAGGTCGGCCTCGGGGTGCTCGTCGATCCAGCGCTGGACCTCGCGCAACGACCTGCGCTGCGCGGTCTGGCCCGCCAGCTGCGCGCTGAACTGCGACTGGTCGCCGGGCCTGCGCAGGAACACCACGAGGTACCGGGCGACGGTCAGCGCCGCTTCGCGGCCGAGGTCGTCCTCGACCAGCGCGAGCGCGAGGTCGATTCCGGCGGTCACCCCGGCCGAGGTGGAGACCTCGCCGTCGCGCACGAAGATCGGTTCGGGCTCGACGTCGATCTCGGGGAACCTGCCGGCCAGGGTGTCGCACAGCCACCAGTGCGTGGTGGCCTTGCGCCCGTCGAGAAGTCCGGCTTCGGCGAGCAGGAACGCACCGCTGCACACCGAGACCAGCCGTTCGGCTCGCCGGGCGTTGCCGCGCAGCCAGTCGACGACGTCGGGTTGTTCCCGGGTGCCTTCCCCGCCGGGCACCAGCAGCAGGTCGGGTGCGGGACCGTCGTCGAGGGCGGAGTCCGGTGTGATCACCAGTCCCGACGACGTGCGCACCGGGGTTCCGCCGATGCTCGCGGTCCTGATCTCGTAGGCGTTGTCCATCCCCTGCTCGGCGCACCACGCGTTGGCGCCCGCGAAGACCTCGACGGGTCCGGTGAGATCGAGGCTCAGCACCCCTTCGAAGACGACGGCCAGCACAGTGCGTGTTCGCATGTCATCCATGCTGGTCAACAGCGCGGATGACTACAACGTCGAATTCCCCTCCTTTCCGGTCATCGGATGAGGGGCGGGCTGTCCCAGGGCTGGTCGAGCGCGGCGCGCAGGGCGGTGACGGCGTCGTGCCCGATGCGGGTGGCGAGCTCGCGTTCGATGGCCTCGATGGTGCGCAGCGCCTTGTGGTGGACGCGGGCGCCCTCCTCGGTGACGCGGACCAGCCGGTTGCGGGCCGACGTGGGGTCGGGGACCTGTTCGAGCAGACCCATCCCGATCAGCCCGTGCACCGCCTGGTGGACCGACTGGCGGGTGGTGCCGATCCGGCGGGCCAGTTCGGCGACCGACGTTCCCGCCGCGTCGAGGCTGGCGAACACCGCGGCCTGCGCGACCGTGACCGGCTGCTCGCCGGAGTGCCGCATGCTGCTGTGCAGCGCGTCGTCGAACCAGCGCTTGGCCGATGCCAGCAGTTGCGGCACGTTCGGCGAGATGTCGTCCATGATCCTCAGCTTCCGGAAGCGGTCGAGGTACACGATCGCACGATCTCCGGCCCGGTCTTTCACACCTCGCCGATCGTCAGGTACCTTGACGTTGTCGGCGACCTGGAACCTGGAGGGGATCATGACGATCGAGTTCGCGACGCAGCACCGGACGCGCTCGCAGATCCCGCCTGAGCCGGGCAAGCCCTACTTCATCGAGAAGGGGCAGGGCGACCGCGCGCACCTGTTCGGGGACCTGTTCACGATCTACGCCGGCGGCGAGCAGACCGAGAACACCTTCAACTTCTTCACCTGCGAAGGACCGAAGGGCGATATCATCCCCGCGCACTCGCACCCGGACACCTACGAGGTCTTCTTCATCACCGACGGCGCCGTCCGGCTCTTCGTCGAGGAGACCGGCGGCGAGCAGCACGAGAAGCTGCTGACAGCGGGTGATTTCGGGTTCGTGCCGAAGAACTGCCCGCACGCGTACCGGATCGAACGCCACCACAGCCGCATCGTCGGCGTGGCGGCCGGACCGGGCGGGACCTTCGAGCGGTTCTTCGAGAACCTGGGCGCGCCCACGGACGAACCGGGATTGCCGACCGCGCCGGTGGTTCCCGAACCGCACATGTTCGGCGCCGTGGGCGAGCGCTACGACGTCCGGTTCCTGCCGGATCACCGGTGGCGCACTCCGTCGGCGGCCTCTGCGGCGGAGCCGCGCCCGTGACCACACTCATTCAGGCGTATCGGTTCGCTCTCGACCCGAACCCAGCCCAGGAAGAGGCTCTGCGGTCGCACTGCGGCGCGCAGCGCTTCGCCTATAACTGGGGACTCAGGAAGGTCAAGGCGAATATGGACCAGCGCAAGGCCGAAGCCTCCTATGGAATCGCTGAGGAAGACCTCATTTCGTCGTTGTCGTGGTCGGCGTACTCCCTGCGTAAGGACTGGAACCAGGCCAAGAACGACATCGCGCCGTGGTGGCCGGAGAACTCGAAAGAGGCCTACTCGTCCGGGCTGGCGAACCTCGCGGCCGGACTCAAGAACTGGAACGACTCGAAAACCGGCAAGCGTAGAGGATCAAAGGTCGCGTTCCCGCGCTTCAAGTCCAAACACCGTACGTTGTCGTGCCGGTTCACCACCGGCAGCTTCGGTCTCGTCGACCACGACCGACGTCATGTGAAGCTGCCTCGAATCGGCACCGTGCGCACGCACGAGTCCACCCGCAAACTCGCCCGCCGAGTCGACGCCTGTTCTGCCCGGATCCGCTCGGCTACGGTGTCATTCCGGTCGGGGCGCTGGTTCGTGTCGTTCTCTGTCGAGGTCGACCGCGACGACCCACCGCCAGCGAACCCGGATAGCGCGGTCGGGGTTGACCTCGGAATCAAGTCCCTTGCTGTGTTGTCCACCGGCGAGGTCATCGCAAACCCGAAGCACCTCGAACTCGCGCAGCGGGAACTTCGCCGGTTGCAGCGCCAAGCAGCCCGTCGCCTCGGCCCGGACAAGCGTACTCGGCAGCAGCCGTCGAAGCGCTGGTACAAGACCAGCGCGCGCATCACCAAGCTTCACGCGAAGATCGCCGATGCTCGACGTGACGGGATGCACAAGCTCACCAGCCGACTCGTCTGCGAACACGGTGCGATCGTCCTGGAAGACCTCAACGTCAAAGGCATGATGTCCAACCGTCGATTGGCCCGGCACCTCGCCGGTGTCGGGATGGGCGAGTTCCGGCATCAGGTCGAGTACAAGGCCGCATGGTCCGGTGTGCACACGCAGGTCGTCAACCGGTGGTACCCAAGTTCGAAAACGTGTTCTTCATGTGGTGCGGTGAAAACCAAGCTGCACCTGTCGGAACGCGTCTACCAGTGCGAACGCTGCGGCATGGTCCTCGATCGAGACCTCAATGCCGCGTTAAATCTCGTGGCTCTTGTTGAGCGCGAGTCCTCTTCGGCGAGTTGCGTCGTGAGGCTAAACGAGTCCGATGGAAACCCACGTAAGCCCAACCTCGTTGGCCACGGGTACCGCCACGGAAAGACCCCTGCCCACGTGGGCCGGGGCCAACGTCAGCGCGGCAACGCACTGACTCAGTAAACGCTTCTACACGTCTACTGAACGGTCGACGCGGAACGGATCGTGGTGTGGGGCGAGTCCGCGGGCGGGCACCTCGCCGCGCTGCTCGGCCTCACCGCCACCCGGAACGCGCCGGGGGCGGTGGCGGGAGTGGTCGACTGGTACGGGCCGAGCGATCTGATCGCGATGCCCTCCCGGGACGACCCGAACTCGCGGGAGGCTCAGCTCCTCGGAGCCGCTGCCTCGCAGGTGCCCGATCTGGCGAGAGAGGCCAGTCCGGTGTCGCACGTGCACGGCGCCGCTCCCCCGTTCCACCTCGCCCACGGCACCGCGGACGACGCCGTTCCCGCACAGCAGAGCCGATTGCTGGGCGACGCCCTGCGCGCGGTGGACCGCTCGGTCGAATGCGAGCTGGTGCCCGAAGCCGGGCACCTGTGGCACGGGCCGGTCGACGGCGAGCGGATCTTCACCCGCGCCCTGGAGTTCGCCCAGCGGGTCACCGCCCGCTAGCGCTCACAGGGCGTTGAAGCGCGCCTGGGTCTTGTCCACCTCGGGCAGGGCGTCGATGACGCTGCCCAGATGGGTGCGCATGGCCGACTCGGCGGCGTCGGCGTCGCCGGCGCAGATGGCTTCGATGATCGCCAGGTGCTGCGGCAGCGACACCGAGGGCCGTCCCGGGTGCATCGCCAGGCGGAACTGGTGCCGGACGTTCTGGCCGCGCAGCCGGCCGAGCACCGCGCACGCCGTCTCCTGGCCGCTGATGCGCAGGATCAGGGCGTGCAGGCGCTTGTTGATCTCGGAGTAGCCGAGCACGTCGCCGGCGGCGACGGCCTGCCGCATCAGCTCACCGATCTCGCGCAGCTCACCGTGCTCCTGCTCGGTCGCGCGCCCGGCCGCGCGCGCCGCGCACAGGCCTTCGACGACCATCCGGACCTCGGTGATCTCGATGGCTTCCTGCAACGACACCGCGCGCACCCGAGCGCCCCGGTTCTGGATGCGCTCCACGAGGCCCTCGGTGGTCAGCTGGACGAGCGCGTTGCGGACGGCGGCGCGGCTGACGCCGAACTGCTCGGAGAGCTCGGCCTCCACCAGCCGCTGGTTCGGGGCGAAGTCTCCGCTGGTGATGGCCTCGCGGATGGCGTCCACGACCGGAGCCTCCTGGCCGACGTCGTCCCGCTTCGCTGTGGTCACTACCCCTACCCCGAGATTGATAACAATTTTGTCCACCATTCTAGCGGGCGGGGTTCGCGCAGGCCCGCACCATCCTCACCGGGCGGAAGATCAGTGCGCGAGGAAGTCGCCGACGAGCTTGCTCGCCACGGGCCGGTTCTCGTGGAAGTAGGCGTGGCGGAGACCGGGCAGGACGTGCGCTTCGGCGTTCGGGATGCGCTGGGCCAACAGCTCGGCGTTGCTCGCCGGGGTCATCCGGTCGTCGGCGCCGTGCAGGACGAGGGTGGCCGAGCCGATCTCGTCCAGCCGGTCCCAGGCGTTGTGGCCGTTGCTGGCGGCGAGGTGGTGGCGGCGGGCGTGCACCGGCATGTCCGGGTCGCCGAGAACGGTGCGCGGTCCGTCGTGCGAAGCCAGCCACTCCGGGCTGTACATCAACTCCAGCAGCGCTCGTTCGGCCGCTTCCCGGTCGGGCTGCGCGAGTGCGCGGCGGACCGCGGCGTCGCGCTCGACCGCGTGCGGGCCGCCCGGCGAGGTGCAGCCGAGGATCAGCCGCCGCACGCGATCGGGGTGGTTGATGGCCAGCCACTGGGCGGTGCGACCACCCATGGAGGTGCCGTACACGTCAGCGGAGTCGATGCCGAGCGCGTCCAGCACGGCGATGACGTCCTCGGCGAAATCCTCTGTGGACAAGGCTGATCGGGTTTGCCGCTGGCACCGGTCCCGCGGTAGTCCGTGGTGATCGTGCGGTGGGCGTCCTCGAAGTCCTCGCGCACGCCGTCCCACCAGCGGTGGTTGTTGGCCTGCCCCGCCAGCAGCACCAGCGGGCGTCCCGCACCCGCGACCTGGAAGGCCAGCGTGGTGCCGTCCTGCGCGCGCGTGAACTCCTGCCCGACTGCCATGCGTTTCCCTCCCGAAGACGACCACCTGGAACCCTACGCAGCCCCACCGTCACCCAACACGACCCGCGCCACGCCT
This sequence comes from Saccharopolyspora terrae, assembly GCF_004348435.1. NCBI lineage: Bacteria > Bacillati > Actinomycetota > Actinomycetes > Pseudonocardiales > Pseudonocardiaceae > Saccharopolyspora > Saccharopolyspora terrae. The sequence continues at coordinate 115,664 of NZ_SMKS01000009.1, forward strand.
CACTCAGCCTCGTCAACGACCGTAGAGCCGCTGGTAGCCGCGTTCGAGGATCGAGTTGAGCGCATCGGGTTCTACCTCCGGCCGGGGCGGGAACTCGACATCTCCCTGCCGCGCAACACCTTCCCGCTGATCCCGGCATCCGAGTACCTGTTCATCGCCGGCGGCATCGGGATCAAACCGATCCTGCCGATGATGCGCGCGGCCGTGGCCTCGGGCTCCGCGGCGACGCTGGTCCACTGCGGTCGTTCGACGCCGTTCGCCGACGAGCTGCGGCGCGAGCACGGCGAGCGGGTCCGGTTCGGCCGACCGGACATGGCGGAGCTGGCAGCGGGCTTGGGCCCGACGACGATGGTGTACTGCTGCGGCCCGGAACCGATGCTCGCCGCGGCGGAGGCCGCGTTCCCCGTCGATCGGCTGCACGTGGAGCGGTTCCGGCCGCGCACGAGGACTTTCGCGCCGGACACCGCGTTCGAAGCGGTCTGCGCCCGCTCGGGCTTGACCGTGCCGGTGGAGGCCGACGAGTCGCTGCTCGACGCGCTGCGCTTCGCCGGCTTCCCGGTCCCCTCCGGATGCCGCGAGGGGGTCTGCGGCAGCTGCGAGCTGCGCTACCTCGACGGAGAACCCGAGCACCGCGACGAGATCGGAGCCGCCGAGGGCCGCCTCTACCCGTGCGTGTCCCGCAGCCGCACCGATCGCCTCACGCTGGATCTGTGACCAGCATCCGGCGGACCACGTAGGGCAGCCTGGGCGTCCACGCCCACGCTGACCAGGTCATCGCGGTGCACTGTTCGACCCTTGTCGCGATGACCGCCCCGTCGCCGAGCAGCACTTGAGCCTCGGCGAAGCGATCCGGCGCCGCAGTCGACGGCGTCTGCTGGACCCGCCACGCAGCATCACGTCGTGCCTGCTGCACCAGACAGCCACTGGTGGAGCAGGCACGGGACCATCTCGACCTGCTGGAGTCCGGTGATCGCGAGCGGGCGGCCGAGTACCTGCGCAATCACCTCGACGAGGTGCGGGAGCGGAAAACCCGGCGAGGTTCCCGCTAGCCGTGCTGGTCGCAGAACCCGAGTGCGTCTCGCGATCGCTCGTGGCGATTTTCCGATGCCGGGGAGCGTTTTCGGGGGTGTGGCGGCAAACTGGTGGTGAGCCGCACGGATCGAGGGGGCCGCGACTCATGAACAGTGCACAACTCGCCGAACTCATCGCCCGCGACGCCGCGGACGGCATCCGCCAGCACGTGGTTCGCGCACTCATCATCCGCGCGGGCAAAGCGCTGATGTTGCGGCGTCCGCGCCACGAATCCCGCGGTGGGATGTGGGAGATGCCCGGTGGCAAGGTCGAACCGCACGACTGCGACCTCCTGGACGCGCTGCGGCGCGAGGTCCGCGAGGAAACCGGACTCGCCGTCACCGGATTCACCCGCCATCTCGCCGCTCACGACTTCGTCAACCGGCACGGCCGCAACGTCCGGCAGCACACGTGGTCGGTGACCGTGACCGGGGAGCACGTGCGACTCACCGAGCACGACGCCTACATCTGGACGAACGCTCACGACACCCACCCGATCAGCCCGCAGGACAGGAACCTCATCAGCAATCACGCTGTGCGAGGCACGACACTCCTGTAGGGGTCACCCGAATTCGCTCAGCGGCTTTTCCCGCACTCTTCCCGGAATTCGCGGACAATTTCGGCAATTCGCCGACCTCCTCCGGTGAAGAAAACCGCGAGCGAGACGCCGACGTGTCCTATTCTGTTCAGATCTTTTTCTCCTGTTCCGGACCGGAATCGATTTATGATCGAACGACTTTCGGATTCGGAACGAGAGGAACGATCGCCTGATGAACACTGTGGACGGAACGCCCCGCGCCCGCCGGGCCGGGAAGTTCGCGGCCAGCGTCGCGGGAGCCGCGGTCCTGCTCCTCGCGCTGCCGCCGGCGATCGCCGCCGCCGACCCGCCCGCCGCGCTGCCCACCAGCGCCGCGGAAGCTGACGCGAAGTGGCAGCCGGCCTTCGACTACGACGGCGACGGTTGCTACCCGACCCCGGCGATCGGGTCGGACGGCACCATCGCTCCCGGCCTGGACACCACCGGTGCGATCAACGGCAGCTGCCACGACCAGTCCGACCTGGACAACACCAACTCCTACTCGCGCTCCAAGTGCAACAACGGCTGGTGCGCCTACGTCTACGACCTGTACTTCGAGAAGGACCAGGCCGTGGACGGAAGCGGGCTCGGCGGGCACCGCCACGACCTCGAACACGTCATCGTGTGGGTGGAGAACGACGAGGCCAAGTACGTCTCGACCTCCGCGCACGGCGACTACTCGACCTTCCCGGCCAACGAGGTCCAGTGGGACGGCACCCACGCCAAGGTCGTCTACCACAAGGACGGCGTGAGCACGCACTGCTTCCGGCTGGCCGGCGCGGACGAGCAGCCGGAGAACCACTACGGCACCTGGCAGTACCCGGCTCTGGTGAGCTGGGACAACTGGCCGGACACCGGCCTTCGGGACAAGCTCACCTCGGCCGACTACGGCAGCGCGAGCCTGGCCATCTCCGACGGCGCCTTCAACGGCAACCTGGAGAGCGCCAAGCCCGAGGGCATCGCCTTCGACCCCAACGCCTGACCCGAGGACATCACCCCGCGTAGGGGCGCACCGGGAGCCCTCGCACCCCGGGGTCGGTGGCGAACACCGCACCGGCTCCGGGGTGGAGTTCGAGGTCGGTGTCGACCTGCGAGGTGGTGATGTAGAGGCGGTCGAGGTCCTCGCCGCCGAAGGTGCACGCGGTGACGTTCGGAGCGGGGACCTCGACGACCTCGGCCAGCGCTCCGTCGGGCGTGTAGTGGCGGACCGCACCGCCGCCCCACAGGGCGACCCAGACCCCACCTTCGGCGTCGACGGTGAGTCCGTCCGGGGACCCGTCGGCCGGGTCGATGTGGGCGAACGGCCGCCTGTTGACCAGCTCTCCGCCCTCGAAGTCGAACACGTCGACCCGCTGGGTGGGCGTGTCGGCGTAGTAGGCCCGCGATCCGTCCTCCGTCCACATGAGACCGTTGGAGATGCTGACCTCGGGCACGACGGGTTCGACGCGGCCCTGCGGGTCGAGGCGGTAGAGGGTTCCGGCGCCGGGTGTTTCGTCGTAGGCCATGGAGCCGCAGTAGAACGCGCCGTCCGGGCCGCAGCCGCCCTCGTTCATCCGGACGTCGGTGCTGCTCCACAACTCCGGCAGCACCTGGATCTCCTGCAACGCGTCGTCGGCGAAGGCGAACCCGCGTTCGAGCGCCAGCACCGCGCCGCCGGATTCCCTCGGTCGCAGCACCGCCGCGACCGAGCCGACGTGGCGGCGGTGGACCTCACCGGCGGCGTCGAGGGTCAGTACGTCACCTACCAGCATGTCCACCCATCGCAGGCCCGGCCAGCGGCCGAACCACACCGGTCCTTCGCCGTGCCCGGCCAGCGGAGGGGTGATCTGCTCCAGCATCGGTGAACCTCCGCGACGAGTCATGGGTGCAGCAGGACCTTCCCGGTGGGCACCGCCGGGTCGGCGAGGGCGTCCAGCGCCCGCCCGGCATCCTCCAACGCGAACTCGTGCGTGATCAACGGGGCCGGGTCGAGCCGGCCGGCGGCGAAGGCGCGCACGGCGTGCGCCCACGCGCGCGAGGACGCCCCGAACACGGTGTGCGCGGTGACCGCGGCGCCGACCAGCTCCGCCGGGGTGAGCGGTTCGTGCTCCTCCGGAGCGATGCCGGTGAGCACGGTCCGCCCTCCGCGCCGGGTGGAGCGCACCGCGAGCCTCCCGGTTCCGGACGCGCCCGCGGCTTCGAGCACCACGTCGTATCCGCCGCCGATTTCGTCGGGGGTGCGGAAATCGGTTGCGCCGCAGGCCTTGGCGGTGTCGGCGCGGTCGGTTCGCGGATCGACCACCACGAGGCTCCCGGCACCGGCCGCGGCGAAGAGCTGGGTGGCGAGCATGCCGAGGGTTCCACCGCCGATGACCGCGACGCTCTCCCCCACCCGCACGCCTGCCTTGAGCACCGCCGAGGCCATGCACGCGGCCGGTTCCAGCAGAGCGGCGGCGCGCAGGTCGGCTTCGCCGGGCAGCGGGTGCAGCAGCCGGGCGGGGATGCGCAGGTGATCGGCCCACCCGCCGGGCTGGGTGAAGCCGGTTTCGTCGTAGGCGGCCGAGCACAGGCTCGTGTCCCCTTCGCGGCAGGCCGTGCACCGGCCGCAGTTGCGGAACCCCTCGCCCACCACCTTGCGACCGACCAGCGCCGGGTCCACGCCGGCGCCCACCCGCACGACGGTCCCCGACCACTCGTGGCCCGGGACGACGGGATAGCGGACGAACTCCGGAGGCCGGGTGCCGTGGTAGACCTCCAGGTCGGATCCGCAGATCCCGGACCAGGCCACCTCGACGAGCGCTTCGTCGTGGCCGGGCGGCTCGGGTTCGGCTGCGACGACGCGCAGCTCCTGCGGAGAATCGATCCGGACTGCGCGCGGCATCGCTGCTCGAACCCCTTCCACGGCGTGATGGTTCCGCTGCAGAGCCTGCTCGGCGGAACGGCCGCTGTCCAGTGGCTCATCGCTGGGAGTCGGGCGGTTCTGGTGAACTGACCGGACGAATCGGACTTCGACCGCCGGACTCCCGGGGTACTCGGGTCAGGCTCGGGGTGCCCGGCCCGGGACGGTGATGCGGTACTGGGCCATCTTCCGGTAGATCGTGGCCCGGCTGACGCCGAGCTCCCGGGCCGCCTCGCCGACGGTGGTGCCAGGCTCGGTGAGGCAGCGGATGATCTCGTCGCGCTCCACCGCTTCGAGCCTGGTCAGCGGCCTTCCCGGGCCGGTGAAGACCTCCGGCGGCAGGTGGTTGAGGTCGATCAGGTCGGCACGACCGGCGGCTTCGCGGACCACCTGGCGCAGTTGGCGGACGTTCTCCGGCCAGTCGTAGGCGTTGAGGGTCCGGGCCGCCGACGCCGTGAAGTCCACCTCGCGCCGCCGCTGCTGACGGGCGAAGTGCCTGGCCAGCGGCTGGATGTCGTCCGGCCGGAACCGCAGCGCGGGCACCTCGACGACGGTGTCGACCAGCCGCCGCAGCTCCTCGGGCATGGCCTCGGCCGATTCGGCGGTGAGCACGTAGGGCTGCATGCCGCCGACGGCGCGCACCTCCCCCAACCGCTCGGCGAGCTCGCTGATCACCCAGGCGGGCAGCCGGTCGACGCCGGAGATGATCACGCAGGTGCTGTCCTTGCCGAGCTCCGGCGTCCACAGCTCCAGCCACGCCTCGACGTCGTCGGGCGCGGGCGGCCGCACGCTGAGCACCCGCTCGCGCCGCAGTTCCCGGCGCGCCAGCGAGGCCAGCGCGGTCTTGCCGGTTCCGGCTTCGCCGACCACGGCGACCGCGCGGCCGTTGCGGAAGGCCGAGCGGGCTTCGGCGAAGACGTTGCGCCACCCGGGCGTGAGCACCGAGGCCTCCGGCGCGCGCATCCGGTCGGCGTAGACGCGGAAGACCTCGCCGCGCGGCATCGGGTGCGCGCTGCGCCCGGCACCCCGGGCCAGCATCAGCGCCGTGGTGTTGCCCGCCGCCGACTGGGCGAGCGCCAGCAGCAGTTCGGAGGCCGAATCCGACCAGGTCGTGAGGTTGACGCTGCCCGCGACACCGCCGCTGACCGGGTCCAGCACGGGGGCCGCCGCGCAGGTGTAGCCGCGCAGTCCCGCGCAGAAGTGCTCCTCGGCCCGCACCAGGGACGGGGCGCGGTCGGCCAGGGCCAGGCCGAGCCCGTTGGTGCCCGCGTTCTCCTCGGCGAAGTAGAAGCCCGGTGCCAGGTGCACGCGGTCCAGCGAGCGGTTGATCGTGCCGTCCTCGCAGATGCGGCTGAGCACCAGCCCCTCCGGGTCGGTGATCATCATGCTGACCGGTTCGTTGGCGAGCGTGGCCTGCAGTCCGCGCAGCACAGCGGTGCCGCACTCGTAGAGCAGCGATCCGGTGTCGACCGAGCCGGTGAACACCGGACGCATCTCCTCCGCGCTGATCCCGTAGCGCTCGCTGCGCCGCCAGGACGCCCGCAGCCGAGGGGTGACGGTGGCCGGGCAGGCGGCGGGGTCGGGCGCACTCCGGTGCAGGTGCATCTCGAACCTCCAAGGGACGCGTCGTTGCGCCGGTGGGAACAGGGTAAGCGCAGGATGCGGCCTCCATCACCGATCACGCTGTCTCAAAGTGAGACACGCAGAGGCCCCCTGGTGGCTCCCGCCGCTCTTACCGTTCCGTCCCGACGTGCCACGGCTGCCACGTAGCGGAGGATGCAGATGTACAGCAAGGACGGCGAGAACTACTTCATCGTTGACGCACACGTCGCGCTCTGGGACGCCCGTGCCGACAACCAGCGCAACATCCACGGCAAGCAGTTCATCGACTGCTTCTACGACTACCACCGCAACCTCAGCCCGGAATCCGAGGTCTGGCCCTACGAGGACTTCCTCTACCAGGGCGGCGAGCGGCTCATGCGGGACCTGTTCACCGACGGCTACGTCGATCACGCGATCTTCCAGCCCGCGCTGCTGAGCGCCTTCTACGGCAACGGTTTCGGGCAGACGGAGGAGGCTTTCGCGCTGGCGCAGAAGCACCCGGACAAGCTGACCTACAACCACTGCTGGGATCCGCGCTTCGAGCAGGCGGGGCTGGACCAGCTCCGGCGCGACGCCGAGCGCTTCGACCTCAAGGGCGTGAAGCTCTACACCGCCGAGTGGCAGGGGGATTCGCGCGGTTACAAGCTCGACGACCCGTGGACCTACAAATACCTGGAGGCCTGCCAGGAGCTGGGCATCCGCAACATCCACATCCACAAGGGCCCGACGATCCGGCCGCTGGACCGCGACGCCTTCGACGTCGCCGACGTGGACAAGGTCGCCACCGACTTCACCGACCTGAACTTCGTGGTGGAGCACTGCGGGCTCCCGCGCCTGGAGGACTTCTGCTGGATCGCCACGCAGGAGCCCAACGTGCACGCGGGCCTGGCGGTGGCGATGCCGTTCATCCACTCCCGGCCGCGCTACTTCGCGCAGATCATCGGCGAGTTGCTGTACTGGCTGGACGAGGACCGCATCCAGTTCTCCAGCGACTACGCGATCTGGACGCCGAGGTGGCTGATCGAGCGGTTCGTGGACTTCCAGATCCCGGCGGACATGACCGAGTACGCCCCGCTGACCGCGGATCAGAAGCGCAAGATCCTGGGCCTCAACGCCGCCCGCATGTACGGCATCGAGGTCCCCGCGGGGCTGGACGTGGCCGAGAAGGCGGGCGTCTGAGATGGCCGCCGGACTGGAGAGCTCGGCGTGGGAGGCGCTGCACCAGGTCATCGACCCGGAACTGGACGAACCGATCACCGACCTGGGGTTCGTGCGGTCGCTGCGGGTCGACGACTCCGGTGAGGTCGAGGCGCACCTGCGGTTGCCGACGTCGTTCTGCGCCCCGAACTTCGCCTACCTGATGGCCTCGGACGCCAAGGACGTGCTGCGCGCGCTCCCGGGCGTCACCGGTGTGCTGGTGGAGCTCGACGACCACCACGACTCGGAGCTGATCAACACGGGGCTGGCGGCCGACGCCGGCTACCGCGACACGTTCCCGGGCGAGGCCGAGCAGGACCTGGAGGAGTTGCGCGCGACGTTCCGCCGCAAGGCGCACGCGGCGGCGATGGAGCGGGTGCTGACCAGGCTGCTCAAGGACCGGCCGGAGCTCGACGAGGTCGACCTGCACGCGATCACCGTCGCCGACCTGCCGGACGAGCCGGCGACCCGCTCGCTGCTGAACCGGCGCGAAGCCGTGGGTTTCGACAACTCCCCCTCGGCGCTGGTGCTGGTCGACGACGAGGGCCGGCCGTGCACGCCGGAGCAGGTGCCGTTCCGGCTGCGCTTCGCCCGCGCGACGCGCATCTCGGTGGAGGGCAACTCGCACTTCTGCCGCGGGCTGTTGCGCACTCGCTACCCCGGCTCCGCGGCCGACCAGGCGCCGCGGGCCATGACTTCGGAAGGACTAGGACGATGAGAGCTGTGCAGGTGGTCGGCTACCACGAGCCGATGCGGTTGACCGAGGTCCCGGTGCCGGAAGCGACCGGACCGCACGACGTGGTGGTCAAGATCGGTGGTGCGGGCGTGTGCCGCACCGACATCCACATCCTCGAGGGCCAGTGGGCCGAGAAGTCCGGTGTCGCACTGCCTTACACGATCGGGCACGAGAACGCGGGCTGGGTGCACGCGGTCGGCAGCGCGGTCACCAACGTCTCCGAAGGCGACAAGGTGATCGTGCACCCGCTGGCGACCTGCGGGTTGTGCCGGGCCTGCCGGTACGGCGACGACGTGCACTGCGAGCAGTCGCTGTTCCCGGGGATCGACACCGCTGGCGGCTACGCCGACTACCTCAAGACCTCGGCGCGCAGCGTGGTGCGCATCGACGACTCGCTGGAGCCGTCGGACGTGGCGGCGCTGGCCGATGCCGGGCTGACCGCCTACCACGCGGCGGCGAAGGCGGCGCGCAGGCTGCGCCCGGGCGACAAGTGCGTGGTGATCGGTGCCGGCGGGCTCGGCCACATCGGCATCCAGGTGCTCAAGGCGATCTCGGCGGCCGAGCTGGTGGTGCTCGACCGCAACCCGGACGCGGTGAAGCTGGCGACCGACATCGGCGCCGATCACGGCGTGGTGGCCGACGGCACGCACGTCGAGCAGGTCCAGGAGCTCACCGGAGGGCACGGCGCGGAGGCGGTCATCGACTTCGTCGGCGAGGGCGGTGCGACCTCCGACGGGGTGCGGATGCTGCGCCGCGCCGGTGATTACCACGTGGTCGGCTACGGCGAGAACATCGACGTGCCGACGATCGACATCATCTCCGCGGAGATCAACTTCATCGGGAACCTGGTCGGTTCGTACAACGACCTGTGCGAGCTCATGGTCCTGGCCGCCCAGGGCAAGGTCCGGCTGCACACCAGCAAGTACCCGCTGGAGCGCTTCCAGGACGCCCTCGACGACCTCGACGCCGGCCGCATCCGCGGTCGCGCGATCCTCACCCCCTGAACCGGAGGCGACGACGATGATCTTCATCACCGCGAAGTGGCGGATCAAGCCGGAGCACGCGGAGAGGTGGCCGGAGATCGCCCGGTCCTTCACCGAGGCCACCCGCGCCGAGCCGGGCTGCCTGTGGTTCGACTGGTCCCGCAGCCTCGAGGACGAGACCGAGTACGTGCTGGTGGAGGCGTTCCGCGACGGCGAGGCGGGGGCCGCCCACGTCACGTCGCAGCACTTCCAGGACGCCCGCGCGCAGCTCCCGCCCTACCTGGCGGAAACGCCGCGCATCATCAACGCCGAGCTCGACCAAGCCGACTGGTCGGAGCTGGGCGAGATGTCGGTGGACTGACGCACCGGAGGGGGTGCGCCGCTGCGCGCACCCCCTCGACCCCGAATCGTTGCCTTCGCTAATGGTCTACCGTTCGGATCATGACCGCTCCGCCGATCACGCGCGTGCCGAACCGCTGGCTGATGCTGGCGATCTCGATGTTCGCGCAGCTGGCAGCGACGGTGTTCACCAACGCCGCCCCCGCGCTGATCCCGAACCTGCACTTCGAGCGCGGGCTGTCGTTGTCCCAAGCGGGCCTGATCGCCGCGGCGCCGCTGGCCGGGACCATGTGCACGCTGATCATCTGGGGTGCGATCGTCGACCGCATCGGCGAGCGCGTGTCGCTGCTGATCGGGCTGAGCATGCTCGCCATCAGCGCCGCCGCGGCGGCGCTGGCCGACTCGCTGGTGCTGCTGGCGGTGCTGCTGTTCCTCGGCGGCGCGGCCGGCGCCAGCTCGAACTCGGCCAGCGGCCGGGTCGTCTCGGGCTGGTTCCCACCGCAGCGCCGGGGCATGGCGATGGGGATCCGGCAGACCGCGCAACCGCTCGGGGTGGGCCTGACCGCGGTGCTGGTGCCCAACCTGGTCGAGGCGAGCGGCCTCGCCGTGACCATGCTGACCGTGGCGGCGGTGTGCGCGTTGGCGGCGGCGCTGGTGGCCGCGATGATCGTGGACCCGCCGCGGCCGTCGATGGCCGAGTCCCGGCGATCCGGCCACGGCGCGAACCCCTACCGCGGCGACCGCCGGCTGCTGCGCATCCACGGCGTCTCGATCGCGCTCACCGTGCCGCAGCAGACCGTCTGGACCTACATGCTGGTCTGGCTGATCGCGACCCAGCACTGGACCACCGCCGCGGCGAGCGCCCTGGTCGGCACGACGCAGCTGCTCAGCGCCCTGAGCCGGGTCGGCGCGGGGATCTGGTCGGACCGGATCGGCAGCCGGGTGCGCCCGATCCGCTACTTCGCCTTCGGTTCGGCGATCGCGATGGGCGGGCTGGCGGCGTTCTCCGGCACTCCCCTGGCGCTGGCCTTCATGATCGCCGCCTCGATCATCGCGGTGGCCCACAACGGCCTGGCGTTCACCGCGGTGGCCGAGATCGCGGGCCCGCACTGGAGCGGGCGGGCCATGGGAGCGCAGAACACCGGCCAGTCGCTCACCGCCACCGCCGTCCCGCCGGTGATGGGAGCCCTCATCGCGGTCGCGGGCTACCCGATCGCCTTCGCGGTGGCCGGGTGCTTCGCACTGCTGGCGGTCCCGGTCGTTCCCGCTCGCAGCGTCACACCCGAGGTGTGAGCGCCTGCTGGGATTCGAAGAGCGCCATCACGCCGGGCTGCTCGCCCTCCGGCCAGGTCCCGGACCCGCCAGACCCCGTATTTGAGCAGCGCCCGGCCGCAGTGCACGAACAGCTCCTCGACGTTGACGACCACCGCCAGCGCCGGGGGCACGCCCTTGAGCGCGAGGTCGGCCATCGCCACGAAGAACAACCGCGACCGCTCGATGAACCGGCGGCTGACGTCGTCGTTCCCGGAGACCGCCTTCTCGGCGATCTCCGGGAACGGCGGCTCGACGACCTCGCGGAGTTGCGCTTCTGAGGTGACCTGCTCGGCCTCGGCCGGATCCCACGAGGGCACCGTTCTCTCCTGATCAGTGGTGCGCCTCGGAGCGGGTCAGCCCGCCTGGGCCTGCGCGATCAGCGGCACGACCTCATCCACCGCGTAGGACATGCCCGCGGCGGTGCCCGCCGAGAACGCCTGCACGGCCTGCTCGTCGTGCAGCACGACGGCGCGGTGCTCGCGGACCGACTGCAGCGACTGGAAAATCTGATCCCTGTCGACCTCCGCGGCGGACAGGCCGATCGGGAACATCACGGTCAGGTCGGCGTTGAACAGGTCCATGCGCTCGGGCGAAACGCTGACGAAGAAGTTGTCCCCGGCCACCGCCTGCACGGCCGGCGACTGGCGGAACCCCAGCCGCTCCATGAACTCCAGGCGCGAACCGCCGTTGACGTAGGCGCCGTAGGAACCGACCATCTTCGCCCCGACGGCCACGGTCTTGCCCGCGAACTGCGGGTGCGCGGCGGCCGCCTGCTGGAACTTGGCCTCCAGGTCGGCCTTCTGCTGGGCAGCTTCGGCGGACTTGCCCAGCGCCTTGCCGACCATGTCCAGCTGCTGGTCCCACGTGGTCAGGTAGCTCTCGCCGCCCGGCGGGATGCTCACCACCGGAACGCCGAGCCGGTTGAGCAGGTTGTAGCGCTCCTTGTCGCCGCTGGCGCGGGTGTCGAGGATCAGGTCGGGCTGGAGCGCCGCGACGGCCTCCATGTCGACCTCCATGGTGCCGAGCATCTTCGGCGGCGTGGCGTAGCGCTTGTCGGCGGGGATCCACGGCGGGACGCCGTCACCGCCCACCGGCAGCCAGTCGGCGGCACCGACGGGCTGCACCCCGAGGCTCAGCGCGGTTTCGGCGTCGCCCCAGCCCAGCGCGACGACACGCTGGGGACGCTCCGGAACGGTGACGTCACCGAACGCGGTCTTGATGGTGACCGGGAACTGGCCGTCCGCCGATGCGGCGGCGGGCTCGTCGTTCTCGGGACCGGCCGCGCCGCAGCCGGTCAAGGCGATTCCCAGCAGGACTGCCATGATCAGCCCCAGGGTCCGCATCCAGCGCATTTCCACACCTCGCAGTGAGTTAAGTGCGCCTAACCTAACTAACGCTCCGTGTGGAGTCCACCCCGAGATCTACTCGCTGTGACCGACGTTCGTCACATTCGTCCACACCGGACGATCGACTGCTCACCCTCGGTTCATGAGCAACTTCCGGCCGGGTCGTGCGTTGAGCCTCACGAAGGCCCGGTCGGGGCGTTCGAGGGTGCGGAAGGACGCGATCGCGATGGACAGGCTCAACGGCAAGCGCGTGCTCGTGACAGGTGGGGCGTCGGGGATCGGGCAGGCCAGCGTGCTGCGCCTGCTCGACGAAGGCGCCAGGGTGCTGACCACCGACATCGATGAGACCGGGCTGAAGGAGACCTCGCGGCGCGCGGCCGCGGCCGGCACGTGCGACCTGCTGGGCACCCTGCCCCTGGACATCTCCCAGGAGGACGCCGTCGACGCGACGGTGCCGGCCGCGGCCGAGCAGCTGGGCGGGCTGGACGTGCTGGTCAACGCGGCGGGAATGCTGCACAGCGCGCACACGCACGAGTGCTCGCTGGAGCTGTGGAACCGGATCCTCGCGGTCAACCTCACCGGCACCTTCCTGGTCACCCGCGCGGCGTTGCCCGCGCTGCTGGAGACCGGCAGCGGCGTGGTGATCAACTTCAGCTCGACCTCGGCGAACTTCGCGCACCCCTACATGGCCGCCTACGCCGCGAGCAAGGGCGGCATCCAGTCGTTCACCCACAGCATCGCCCTGGAGTACGCCAAGCAGGGCCTGCGCGCGGTCTCGCTGGTGCCCGGCGGGATTCGCAGCGGCATCACCGAGACCACCGCGGACAAGCTGCCCGCCGACACCGACTGGGACCTGTTCACCAAGCTCTCCCCCGCTCTCGGCAGCGGATTCGCACCGCCGGAGCACGTGGCGGGCGTGGTCGCGATGCTCGCCTCCGACGACGGCGCCTTCATCACCGGCACCGAGATCCGCGTCGACGGCGGCACGCACCAGTAATCCACACCCCAACTTCCACTGAAACCCGGCACCCAACTTCCACTGAAGTCGGGTACCCGACTTCCACAGAACCCCGGCACCCGACTTCCACTGAAACCTCGTACCCGAGTTCCACTGAAATCGGGTACCGGAATTCCACTGAGATCCCGGACCCGACATCCACTGGAACCTCGTACCGCTGGTCAACGGGTGATGCTGCGCGCGGAGTGCGCCTGACTCACGACGTCGAGGTGGTCCGGCGCAGCGGCCGCCGGATCGACCGCGCCCCGGCCGGTTAGACTCGATCGCGAGCCGGTCGTGCCACGTGTGGCCGATGGGAATCCGGTCGGAAGCCGGAGCTGACGCGCAGCGGTAGGGGTGACGGGCGAGCCCGAGCCACTGGATCGCACTCGATCCGGGAAGGCGGCTCGCCCGGTGGAGCCCGAGCCCGAAGACCTGCCGGCTCCCCGGACCCGCACCGGTTCCGGGAATCGGCCGACCAGGTCTCGCGCATGGGCCTGGGGTGAGGATTTCCGCACAACGTGTTCTTACGCTGGACGCGCACGGGCTTGATGCTGCTCTGCGCCACCGCACTCGCCGCCTGCAACGCTCCCGCGACGGAGTCGGCTCCGCCTCGGGTGTCGCTGCCCAACTGCGACGGGCACGTCTCGGTGTCCGAACCACCGCGCCGCGCCGTGAGCCTCAACCAGTCGACCACCGAGATCATGCTGGCGCTGGGCCTGGCGGACCGGATGGTGGGCACCGCGACCTGGACCGATCCGGTCGATCCGGCGCTGGCCGCCGAGAACTCCCGAGTACCGCGGCTTTCCGACAACAACCCGTCGTTCGAATCGGTGCTGGCCACCGAGCCCGACGTGGTGCTGGGCGCCTACCAGGCGGTGTTCACCGACGAAGGCGTGGCCTCGCGGGAGCGCTTCGCCGAGCTCGGGGTCCCCACCTACCTCTCCCCCTCCAACTGCTTTCCCGAGGAGGCACCGCTCGCCGAGCCGGTCGAGCTCGACGACATCTACCGGGAGGTGCAGGAGATCGCCACGATCTTCGACGTCCCGCAGCGCGGCGAGGCGCTGGTGGCGCAGCTGCGGCAGCGGGTGGCCGACGCCCAGCGCAAGGCCGTGCCCCACCGGGACACCTCGGTGCTGTTCTGGTTCGCCCGCACCGAATCCCCTTACGTGGCAGGATCAACCGGATCCCCGGCGATCATGACCCGCACCCTCGGGGTGCGCAACGCCTACGAGGACGTGCGCTCGATGTGGCCGCAGGTGTCGTGGGAGGACGTCCTCGCCCGCGACCCCGACCTGCTGGTGCTCGGCGACCTCACCCGCGACGGCGAAGGCGATTCCCTGGCCGCCAAGCAGGAATTCCTGCGCACCGACCCCGCGATGTCACGGCTGCCCGCCGTCGGCGAGGGCCGGTGGATGGGCATGACCGGCACCGAGATGAACATCAGCATGCGCACGATCACCGGGATCGAGCGGCTCGCCGACCGGTTGGCCGAGCTGGAGCGTCGGTGAGGACCGGGCGCCTGCCCTCCTCGCTGATCGTGCTGGTCGGGATTCCGCTGCTGCTGCTGTCGATCGCCGTGGCGGTCACGCTCGGACCGGCTCCGCTGTCGGTGACCGACGTGGCCGGTGTGGTGGGCGCACGGCTGGGCCTGGGCGAGACCGACGTGTCGCGGATCGGACAGGGCATCGTCTGGCAGCTGCGGTTGCCGCGCGCGGTCCTCGCGGCGATCTGCGGCGCCGGGCTCGGGGTGTGCGGCGCGGTGCTGCAGTCGCTGCTGCGCAACCCGCTCGCCGATCCGTTCCTGCTGGGCGTGTCGGCGGGCGCCTCGACCGGCGCGGTGCTGGTGGTGATCCTCGGGCTGGGCGCGGGCGCGATCGGTGTGACCGCGGGCGCCTTCGCCGGTGCGCTGGTCGCGTTCGCGCTGGTGATGACCTTGGGCGCGGTGGCCGGTGGCACCACGACGCACCTGGTGCTGGCCGGTGTCGCGGGGACTCAGCTGTTCTCGGCCCTGACGTCGTTCGTCGTGATCACCTCGGCGGACGCCGAGCAGACCCGGGGCGTGCTGTTCTGGTTGCTCGGTTCGCTCTCGGGCGCCCGCTGGAACGACGTGGCGGTCTCGGGTGCGGTGTGCGCGGTCTGCCTGCTGCTGTGCCTGTCGCGGGCCGGGGCGCTGGACGCCTTCGCGCTGGGGCACGACACGGCCGCAGCACTGGGCGTGCACGTCACGCGGCTGCGGATCGTGCTGCTGGTGGCCACCGCGCTGCTGACCGCCACGCTCGTCGCGGCGGCGGGTGCGATCGGGTTCGTCGGCCTGGTCCTGCCGCAGGCCGCGCGGCTGCTCGTGGGCCCGCGGCACCGCGCGCTGCTGCCGGTCACGGCCGTGCTGGGCGCGATCCTGCTGGTGTGGGTGGACGTCCTGGCGACCACCGTCGCCGCGCCGCAGGAGGTTCCGGTGGGAGTCATGACCGCGCTGGTGGGCGTTCCGGCCTTCGCCGCGCTGCTGGCCCGGCGCGGCCGAACCACCTGAGCGTCCCGCGACCGCTCACCGAAATCCCCTACGCTGCACGCGTTGCGAGGCGTCGACGAGTCTGCGAGGGATCAGATGAACCAGCCGGTGGCGTGGGGTGTGCTCGGCTGCTCCGGAATCGCCGAACGACGAATGCTGCCCGCGCTCCACGAGATCGAGGGTTCCCGGATCGCCGGCCTCGCCAGCCGGGCGCCTGCCAGGGCCGAGCGCTTCGCCGCCGAGCACGGCGGGACCGCGATGAGCTACGAGGAGATGATCGACTCCCCCGCGATCGACGCGGTCTACCTGTCGCTGCCGAACTCGCTGCACTTCGAGTGGGCGCGACGCGCGCTGCGCGCGGGCAAGCACGTGCTGTGCGAGAAGCCGATGACGATCTCGGCCGAGCAGACCGGTGAACTCGTGGCGCTGGCGGCCGAGCGCGGACTGCTGCTGCGGGAGAACTTCGCGTTCCTGCACCACCCGCAGCACGAGGTGGTGCGCGAGCTCGTCGAGCGCGGGCGGCTGGGGCGGTTGCGGACCTTCAGCTCGGCCTTCGGCGTTCCGTCGCCGCGCGCCGGGGACATCCGCTACGACCCCGAGCTGGGCGCGGGATGCCTGCTCGACGTCGGTGTGTACCCGATCCGGGCCGCGCAGCTGATGCTCGGCGAGGGGCTGACGGTGGCCGGTGCGACGCTGCGGGTCGACACCGACACCGGCGTGGACATGGCCGGGCACGCGCTCCTGGTGTCGGAGAACGGGGTCTTCGCGGATCTGGAGTTCGGCTTCCAGCACGCCTACCGCTCCCGCTACGCGCTGTGGGGCGATGCGGCGCACCTGAGCCTGGAGCGCGCGTTCACCCCGCCCGCCGAACACCGCCCGCTGCTGCGGCTGGAGGAGCAGGACCACGCCGAGGAGTTCACGCTCGACGCCTCGCACCAGTTCCGCGATTCGCTGGCCTCCTTCGCCGGTGCGGTGCGCGACGGCCGGACGCCGGAGATCGAGCGGTCCTGGCTGCGCGGAGCGCGGGAGACGGCGCGGCTGGTCGAGGCGATCCAGGAGACCGCGGTGCGGGTCCGGCAGCGGGGCGCGGTCCCGTCCTGAGCGGTTCGGGTACCTTGGTTAAGTCACACGACTTAACCAAGGGGGACCGCTCGTGCCCGAAGCAACCGAGCCCGCCGTCATCGAGGTCGACCGCCGCCGGAGCGGGTTCGGGCCGGCTCCCGACGTGGAAGCCGTCCGCGACGGCGCCGGAATCGTGCGGGTGCCCACCCCGTTCGGCCCGCCCTCGTGGCTGCTGACCCGCCACGAGGACGTGCGCCGGATGCTCGGCGACACCGCCGGTTTCAGCAACGGCTGGACGACCGCCGACCTGGTCGGCGGTGCGAGCCTCGACCCGCGCCACCTCTCCGGCGACGGCAGCGGGAACCTGCTGTCGATGGACCCGCCGGCGCACAATCGCCTGCGGCGCATGCTGACCCCGGAGTTCACGGTCCGCCGGATGCGCCGCATGGAACCGCGCATCACCGAGATCGTCGACGAGCACCTGGACCTGCTGGAACGGCACGGCAGCCCGGCCGATCTGGTGTCGCAGTACGCGCTGCCGATCCCGTCGCTGGTGATCTGCGAGCTGCTGGGCGTGCCGGTCGCCGACCGTGACGAGTTCCAGGAGCGCACCCGAAAGCAGCTCGACCTCACCGTCTCCGACGACGACAAGGTCGAGCTGGGGCGCGAAGCGCAGGCGTACATGACCGACCTGGTCGAGCGGGCCCGCCGCGATCCCGGCGACGACCTCATCGGCATGATGATCCGCGAGCACGACGAGGAGCTCACCAACGCCGAGCTCATCGGCGTGGCGAACCTGCTGCTCGTCGCCGGCCACGAGACGACCTCCAACATGCTCGGCTTGGGCACGCTGGCGCTGCTGCGCCACCCCGACCAGCTGGCCGCGGTGCGCGACGAGCCCGAGTCAGTTCCGGGCGCGGTCGAGGAGCTGATGCGGTGGCTGAGCGTGGTCAACTCCGGTTCGCCCCGGCTGGCCACGCGGGACGTGGAGCTCGGCGGCGTGACGATCCGGCGCGGTGACCTGGTGTCGTTCAACCTCCCCGCCGCCAACCGGGATTCGGGCCTGGTCGCGGATTCGGACCGCTTCGACATCGCCCGCCCCGCCAACCAGCACCTCGGGTTCGGGCACGGCATCCACCACTGCCTGGGCGCTCCGCTGGCGCGGATGGAGATGCGCATCGCGTTCCCGGCGCTGCTGCGGCGGTTCCCGACCCTGCGGCTCGCAGACGAGGAAATCGCGTGGGCAAGCGATCACGCCATCTACGGACTGAAGGAGCTCCCGGTCGCATGGTGAGCACCCGCTTCCCCGGCTTCGGCACGCCGCGAAGCGAGCGCTGGTCCATGAGCAGGCTCAACCCGCCGAGCCCGCTGTGGGGGTCCAACGGCATCACCTTCGGACCCGACAAGCGGCTCTACGTCGCGCAGTTCCTGGCCGGCCAGATCAGCGCCGTCGACGGGACCACGGGTGAGGTCGAGGTCGTCGTTCCCGCCGACGGCCCGGTGCAGGCGCCCGACGACCTCGCTTTCGGCTCCGACGGGTCGATGTACATCGCCGACATCACCCCGCAGCGGGTGTGGCGCCGCTCCCCCGACGGGGAGTTCACGTTGCTGTCGGAGGAGATCCGGGTGCCCAACGGCATCACGTGCGTGGGCGACCGGCTGTTCGTCAACGAGATGCGGCCGGGCGGGCGCGTCGTGGAGCTGCTGCCCGACACCGGCGAGATCGTGGTGCTCGCCGAAGGTCTGGCGATGGGCAACGCGATGCAGCAGGGACCCGACGGTTCGCTGTACTACCCGCACATGATGACCGGCCAGGTCTGGCGGGTCTCCCCGGACGGCGGCGACCCACAGGAGGTCGCCGACGACGTGCACGAACCGGTGGCCGTGCGCTTCGACCACGACGGCGCGCTGGTGGTGCTGTCGCGGGGCGTGACGGGCATCGTCACCCGCATCGACCCGGACACCGGACGCCGCAGCACCATCGAGACCGGTGTGGCGGGCATGGACAACGCGGCGTTCGACCGCGAGAACCGGATGCTCGTGTCCAGCTACGGCAGCGGGGGCGTGACCCAGGTCGACGCGCTGGGCACCCGGACGGTCGTGGGCCGGGGGTTGCACGGTCCGTTCGGCGTGGCCGCCGACGAGGCGGGCCGGGTCTACGCGGGCGATCACTTCCGGCTCGCCGACGGGGATCTGGTGACCGGGGACCTGATCCAGCCGGTCGCGGGCGGCGCCTGCCACGGCGTCGCCGCAGGGGGCGGGCTGGTGCACATCACCTCGATGCACGGCGACGTGCGGACTTTCGACCCCGCGACCCGCGAAGTCCGGATGCGCGTGAAGCACCTCGCCGAACCCACCGGCATCGCCATCACCGACACCGGCCTGCTGGTCGCCGAAACCGGTGCCGGCCGGGTCATCCACATCGACGACTCCGACGCGGTGACCCCGATCGCCGAGCTCCCGCACCCGGTGGACGTCGCTCTCGACGCCGAAGGCCGCCACTACGTCACGGACGACTCCCTCGGCGCTGTCGTCCGCATCGACGGGGACACGATCGAGACCATCGCGGACGGACTGGACCAGCCGCAAGGCATCACGACCCTCGACGACACCCTCTACGTCGTCGAGGTCGGCACCAAACGCCTCGTCTCCATCGCCCTCACCACCGGCGAAACCCGAACCGCGGCCTCGTCCCTCCCGGTAGGCCTCCCACCAGGCCTCCACCGCGAAGACCCGGCC